>CAIZXK010000052.1 GCA_903936865.1 uncultured Bacteroidales bacterium
GTTTTTAAAAATTAAATTATAAAATCAATAATTTATTACGGAATTAGGGATGTATTATCTCATAAAGTTACTATTGAAATAGAAATAAATTTAAGGGAAAATTGGTTGGAAGCACATTAGAGAATAGAATAAAACTTATTGCTATTAAAATCAAAATAGGTCTTCATCCTTGCAACAAGCATGTGAGTAAATTTTAACAATTCAAATAATAAGATTTATGCAGGACAAAACATTAAAAATAATTCATGAACAATTGTATATTTTTATTCATTTTATTTTTTTCCAAACAGTCCTATTTGTTTTCCTCTAAAATATTCAAAGCTGCTATATAGTATAAATGATGCGAGTCCTTCATCAATGTTTCCCAAAAATGGAATGTTATCAGGAAGTAATTCAAAAATACCAGCTGTCGGATTTAATAGATAAATGATAGAAGCTAATGCAAGTATTATTATAAAAATTGTTTTCATTATTCTGTATATTTATTAAAGTGATTTAAATTTTTTTTATTTTTATGCTTGCCAAGTATGCCCGCATTTATAACAAGTTGAAGTTTTTCCATCAGCATCTAAAGCAATTAATCCTAATGGGAAAAAACAAATTGCAACAATAATTTGCCAAGTCTTATAACCACCTTTAGGGGTTAATGCTTTACATTTTGGACATGATACATTTGGCATTTCCTTATTCAATAATTTATTTGATATATTTTAATGAACCAGTTAATAATCATTGTCATTAAAACAATGAATCCCATATATTTAGATATTATATTTGTTTTTCTATGAGAATCATTTTTTATCAAAGAAAACAGTCTCAATGGAATTTGAAAGACGAAATAAAATGCAACTGAAAAACTTGCAAAATTAAAATTATATGCATTTGTAAAATTTCCTTTTGATATTTCACAAAAGGCTCTTGTAATGCCACAAACTGGACATTCAACTCCTATTAATCTATCGAACAAACAAAAATGAGGTGTTAAATTCATAAAAAACATCACAGAATTATTAAAAAAAATAAACGTTAAAATAATTAAAACATTGCTAATTAATATATTTAGGTCGATTTGCTTAAGACTATCATTCGATAAATATCTAATAAGCCAGCGAGGTAAAAATGATATTTCCATTGTAAATTATTTTTATTTGTTACAAAGAAAAAAAGCAGGCGAACAAAACAAAAAATTAAGTTCGCCTTCTTTTTAGTGTAATTAACCTTGCCAAGTATGTCCACATTTTTGACATATTGTTGGATTTTTTTCAGCAAGTAAAGCTAATAATCCAATAGGAAAGAAACAAACTGCAACAACGATTTGCCAAACTTTGTAACCACCTTTTTTTGTTAATTCACTACATTTAGGACATGATAGATTTGCCATAATTTTAAAATTTAATTATTATTTGAAATTCACTAATTGTTATTATTTTAAATATTAAATAATTGAGGGTTTGCTAAAAAATATTTTCAAATGTCTCTAATATGATTCATAATTCTATAATTTTATGATTATATACTTTCAATATCATTAACCACTGCATCACCTATTTCAGATAAGTAATTTACCAATTCTGATAAAAGTATTGAGTATTCATTTTGTGGTAGTTCAGATAAAATTTTTCTTGCTTTGGAAAAATGCAAATTTGCTTCATCTAAACAACTTTGAATACTGCCAGATTTTTGAAGTATTTTAATTATCTCAAGCTTATTATTTTCAGAGATTTCTCTTTTTGAATTAAAACATTGATACAACTTTTCGTGTTCGCCATTGTGTGAAAATTTATTTGCAAAAATGATTGGTAATGTTTTAATACCGAATTTAATATCCTGAAAGTTGCTTTCGCCTGATATTTCTTTTGTAAATGCATAGTCCCTTAGGTCATCAATTATTTGATATGCTACACCAATATGATGACCGAACTGTTTTAATGATTCTGAATATTGGGAAATATTATTGCCAATTTTCGAACCTACAAAGCAAGCTAATGAAAACAAACTAGCCGTTTTATTCTCTACAATCTCGAAGTAGCTTTTAATCTCATCAATATTTGAATCTATATTCTCGTTTAAATTATTTTGTTGAACTTCCCCCAAAACCAACTTTGAAATATTATCAAGAAAACAATATAATATATCATAATCAAATATTCGTTCTGCTTGATGAACTAATTGATAGCAATTTTTCAACGATTGAGCAATCAAATAGTCACCCATTAAAACAGCAAAACGATTACCTTTTAAACTATTTAGGGTTGCTTTGTTTCGGCGAAAAGAAGAATGGTCAAGGACATCATCATGAATAAGTGAGCTCATTTGAATTAATTCCAAAATAGCAGCAGCTTTTGCTGTATCATCTATAAAATATTGTTCACATTCCTTTTCATTGCAGTTAACACTAAATGAATATTTACTACACAAAGTTAAAAAGATTGGGCGCAACATTTTACCTTTATTAGTTACGATGTGTTTAATTGATTTATTTGCTAATCTGTCTTTTGAATCAGAAAATGTCCTAATATATTTCTGTGTTAAATCAAGTTCTGATTTTAAATAAGATTGAAAATATGTTATATTCTTCACCATAGTAATGTTTGATTATTAAAATAATTAATTATGTTTTAAATTCTGACAATTATAATACAATCTCAAAGTTGCAAAAATTGCCTTAAAAATATTTTTTATCCAGTTCCCATATTCTACTCTTTGTTTAAAAATTTGTGATAATAATCTAAATATAAGAATTGTAGCGTTTTTGAAAAACTTAAATATTCCAAAAGTACCTCTAAATGACATTATGACACCTCGCAATAAGCTCTTTCTAATAAAATAAAATTTTAATGCTATGCTTGTAGGAATCATTCCTGCAAGTATTCCTCCTGCAATATCAGCATACCTTTCATCTGTTTTTGCTTGAGCAATCATTATTTCTAAGAGCTTTAACCATAAAGGATTTAAATTTCTGTTTCTAATGAATTGCATCACAATATTAGCAATACTCATATCTAAACCAATTTCTTTACGCACTATCGTTTCATATATTTTCAAGGCTTTTTTGTTAAAATTATCTGATAATAAGCATTTTATTACACTTTCAGCTGCCCATCTACCACTTTGCATTGCATACTGCATACCTTCTCCATTTATTGAATTAACAAGACCAGCGGCATCCCCAATTAACATTACTCTATCTTTCACAATAGAAGATCTTGGATTATAAATTGATAGTGGAAAACCAACTATTTTATCAACTATTTTTCCGTTACCAATCTTTGCTTTAAAGGACGAATCATTTTCAATCTTTTCTAATAGTAATGTTTTTAAATTTCTATCTTCTTTCGGAAAATGCTCTAACATCATTCCAATTCCAACATTAGCTGTTGTTGCACTCGTTGGGAAAAACCAATAATATCCTGGAAAGCAACTGCTTGAGAAGAACAATTCTGCTTGTTGGAAATTACAATCTAAATTTTCAAAATATGCTCTAACCGCAACAATTTTATTTTCAGGTGCAAGATTCTTTCCATTTAATATTTTAGCAACTTTGCTTTTACTACCATCAGCACCTATTAATATTTTTACAATAAAATGTTTTTCAATTCCATCTTGAATACACTCTATCTTCACATAATTATCATTAACAGAATAATGATTCAATTTGCAAGGTGTAATTATTTGCACACCTTTTTCCTTTGCAGCTTCAACAATCCAATTATCAAGAATTACTCTTGGTATAACACGTCCATAATTCGGAAGTCCAGTAATGTGAGGTAATTTATTTGTAATTAAAGGTTCTCCATCCAAATATACAGTAGCTCCAAAAATTAAATTAGTTTTTTCATATTCATCTAATTCCCAAATCCCAATTTTCTTTAACTCATTTAATCCGATAGGACTGACAAAATCACCACAAATTTTATCTCTTGGGAAATTTTCCGAATCAATTAGAATTACTTTTTTCCCAGCTTTTGCCAAATAGTAAGCACAAATAGAACCAGAAGGACCACCACCTACTATCAAAACATCTGCATCATATTTAAAATCAACCATTATTTAAAAAAGTATTAGTTTCCTTCATTGGTTTGCTTTTGGGCAAAAATTAATATTCTACTATGGGCTTGTTTCACTTTAATTTTATTGATGTTATTACCCACTCTTTCGATTTAATAGTATTACCTTCTAAATCAGAATCTAAAACATTTTTTTTCTTCGTTTCAACAATAAATATTTTTTTCAAATATTTAGGATTGGCTTTTAGACCAAATGCAGCATCATTATCATCAAGAAGAATTGAAACTCCATTTAAATTATTATCAGATAAAAACCTAAAATCATATTCTTCACTTGAGGAAATATCTTTAAAAATTAAATGTGGATAATCTCCTTCTGAGTATTCTTCAAAAGTCATTGACATTATTTTTGTATCAGTAAGTAATTTTTTAGTTTCCTTAACTGGTTCATTTTTTTTAGTTTCCAGCGCAGCAGTTTTCAAATTAGTTGAATCTTTTTCTTTTAAAGCTAGTTCCTTTTCTTTTAAAGCTAATTCTCTTTCTTTAAGTTCTAGCTCCTTTTGCTTGTTGCTATTCTGCCCACAACTAACCATAATAAATGAAGCAATTATTGTTGCTCCTAAAATTGTCATTATATTTTTCATTCTGTAAAATATTTGCTCCCTACTCGTATGGCTTTTCAGAATCGCCCCATTTTTTTTAGTGTTTTCTGGTCTCCACTTTAAACTATTGGATAAAAAAAACAGCGTGACCAATTGCCCACGCTGTATCTAAAGTCCGACCAAGAACTCACTTCACAAGTAAAGCAACGACCACGCCTTGACGTGGCGTTTTGCTTATATTCTGTGAAGTATCTTGAAATTTGGTCGGTTTTAGATACAGAATTTCGCTAAACGCTATTTTTTATTATGTTTTTGTTTCTACATTGTTAATTTATTTATTCAACATTATTTTTGATAAAATACAAAATGACGGCTAAATACTATTGTTATACAGCACATTAGTAAATATGAAAAATGATTTGTTTACATATACGTTTATTGCAGTCATAGCGGTATTTTAACAACTACAAACTTACAAAATAAAAAAGCTTCAAATACAATAGATAAAAAATAAAGCTAAAATTTAGAATGATTATAAATAATAATAAATTGTATACTGTTTTTAAAAATTGATAATTTTTCTCTTATTGAAAATATAAAATAATAATATTGAATATATTAGGTTTTTGATTCTTAGGTTTTAACTTTTCATACCATAATCAGCTATTGTTATAAGTGCTTATTGTTATCATATTTTCCTACATTTCCTCCTTAAAATACAACTTATAATAATGCATTTTATTAGAATCATCAAACCCTTTTTCAATTAGTTCGCGTTTACCGTGAATATAAATATGAAAGTTTTTATCAAGTTTTATAACTGTTTTCATCACACGTGCCTGCTTTTTTACAGCTTCTTCCGAAATATCAAAACTATCGGCAATTCTTATTTCATTTTCATTTTCATAAAAACTCTTGTATTGCTTAAATGATTCAATTACTTCGGGTTGTTTCATTACATTTTCGGCAAATTCATCAAATTCAAAACTTTCGTTTTCCCTGAAAAACTGCATGCTCTGATTCAGCATATCTGCCTGATCGGCTTTGGAAACTTCGTATTGTTTCGGCAGGTTTTCAACCACAAAACTCTTACACAGATTCATAACTTCCTTCGTATTGTGAAATTCATCCTGACGGATACGCAAATGCAAAAAATCATCCATCCAGTATTGGGCTTCATTGCCTTTACTAACATTGTCAACTACAGCAACCACATAACCCTTTTCTTTTTCGGTATTGAAAATAAGGCAGCCCTTATCAAGTTTGTTGATATTGATACCCGCTTCGCTATCAATCTCAAACCCTTCACCAAAAGGATAAACCTTGAGATAGGTTTCGCGGTTTTCCGATTTAAAGATTCCCACAGCATCCATACTTTCACCATCAAGCATACAATCTTTAAAATAAACCACATACATTTCGCCGCTTTTAATTTTCGGATGTACTGATTGTTCGTACAAATGCTTGGCAATATTAACCGATTGCTCATATAACTCCTGATTGTCAGCAAAAATATTGCTTACATAGCTGTAAATTTCATTCAGATTCAAATCGGTATCATGATACAAATTGTAATATTCACTTTGCTTAAAAGGCGAAAAGAAATACTTCAACAACAGTTCATTAATGGTATCATCGGTCTTAATTGGTGATTTTGAGAAGCGTATGCCTTCCTCATTTAACTTGATACCAATCTTATGTAGAACAATACTGTCGAGTTTCGTGAAGTCCGGATTTATCATGTTTTTAAATTTGAAATAATTAAGTAAGCAAATTTACTGTTTTTAGCTAGATAAATAAATTTGGTTTAATAAAATATCAAAAAATATTAGTAGGTTTGCAGAAAAAAGTCGGAAGTCCGAAGTCGGAAGTCCGAAGTAAAGTATTCAAACTTTTAATAAGTTAGTTATTCCAAATCAGCATTAATAAACCTTCGGTTGCCCTACTTCCGTCTTCGGACTTCGGACTTCCGACAAAATATCAAACCATGAAAAAAACAATTTTTACAATTATTCTGATTTTAGCTCTGCAAATAAGCAGTTTTGCCCAAATTGACAAAAGCGATTGGGTGGGTGGATTTCCCGATGCATGTACTTCCATAACCGTTGGTAAAAAGGCTTCGGTTGATGGTAGCGTTCAAACTTCGCATACCGACGACAGTCATCGTACACGTTCCGAAATGTATACGACTCCGGCTATGAAACATAAACCTGGCACAATGCAGCCCGTTTATCGCCGGGTACCTTGCGATACCTTTCCCATGCCTTCTTATGCTTACAATAAAGTGGGTGAAATTCCACAGGTTGAATCAACTTACGGATTCATCAATACTGCTTATCCATGTATGAATGAGAAACAATTGGCAATAGGTGAATCAACTTTTGGAGGCAGGGAAGAATTGCAATCAAACAAAGGATTAATTGATTGTCAGCAACTTTGCCAACTTATGCTTGAAAGATGTACTACCGCTCGTGATGCCATTAAACTTGCAGGTGAACTAACAAAATTATATGGTTGGAGCGATGCCGGTGAATGTCTTACGATAGCTGACAAGCAGGAAGTATGGCATTTTGAAATAGTAGGACCAGGCAAGGATAAAGTGGGAGCAGTTTGGGTTGCACAACGTGTACCTGACGATCATGTTGGCGTAAATGCCAATGCAAGTACAATTAAAGAAATTGATTTAAATAATCCGGATTATTTTATGGCTTCCGAAAATATATATGCCGTGGCTAAAGAAAATGGCTGGCATAAGGAAGGAAAGGAAACTTTTAGATTTTGCTATGCTTATGCTCCCGAAAGCCGTACTTCATTAGCTTCACGCAGAAGGGAATGGAGGGTTCTTGATTTAGTGGCCCCCTCCTTAAAGTTAGATCCAAATGCTGAAAATTATCCGTTTTCAGTAAAGCCCGATAATTTGGTAACCTTGGAATGGATGGTTCGTATTTTTAAAGATTATTACGAAGGTACTCCTTTTGATATGACTAAAGACTTATTGGTTCCCAATGATAGCGGTAAAATGGTAATTTCACCTATGGCAAATCCACAATTGCCTTATGATATGAACAAAATGTTGCGTATCAACGGTGGTTGGGGCTGGCGTGGCGAACGTCCGATAGCCCGCTGGTACACGATGTATGCTACAATTACACAATCAAGAAGCTGGATGCCAGATGAAGTAGGTGGTGTAGTTTGGATGGCTTTGGATAATGTTGCAACATCTATCTATGTTCCAATCTATTGTCAGACGCTTGACTTACCAAAACCATACAAAACTCCAGGCAGAACCAAAGGTTATAATATGGAATCCGCCTGGTGGGCATTTAACAGACTGGGAACTTTAGCATCTCACCGTTGGGGAGATATGCGTCATGATATCGACAAAGTATGGAATCCATGGCAGAAAGAAATGTTTGAAAATCAGAAGAAAATAGAAAATGATGCTATTTTGCTGATTTCGCAAAAGAAAAACAAACAAGCTATAGAAAATCTGAATAAATATACCAACGAATGGGGAACAAAAGTGGTGAAAAAAGCCTGGGATTTAGGTGATTTTCTATGGACAAAATATGACGAAATGTTTTAAAAAGTCGGAAGACAGAAGTTGGAAGACAGAAGTCGGAAGTCCGAAGTAGGGTTTGTGTCTTATAGTAATTAACTAAAATAAATGCAGATTTATGAAATTCAAATTTGAGAAATTAATTATCTGGCAGATGACTATGGATTATGGTGAAATCATTCATAAAATGGCATCTGCTTTTCCAAAAGAAGAATTATTTAATCTTTCTTCTCAAATAAGAAGAGCAGTTGATTCAATTGCATTAAATATATCTGAAGGTTCAATTGGGCAAACTAATCTTGAATTTAAAAGATTTATGGGGTTTTCAATACGTTCACTTGCTGAAGTTGTAACTTGTTTACATAAGGCAAAAAGGCGAGAATATATATCAGAGGAAGAATTCTTAATACATTATGAATATGCATTCAATTTAATGAATATGATGGTTGCATTTCAAAAGAAAATACAGTAATATTTATATTCGGTAGCCCTACTTCCGTCTTCGGTCTTCTGGCTTCCGTCTTTTTTAAAAGAAAATGAATCAATTTATCGAAAATCCATATAATTATCAGCGGTTTAAAACACGTATAGTTAAAATCGGCAACACAGCTTTGGGTGGAGATAATCCCATCCGAATTCAGTCGATGACCAATACGGACACCATGAATACAGATGCTACTGTTGCTCAAAGTATCCGAATGATTGAAGCAGGTTGCGAATATGTAAGGATTACAGCTCCCGGAGTAAAAGAAGCCGAAAATCTTGCAAATATTAAAAATGAATTATTGAAAAAGGGATATCAAACTCCTTTAATTGCTGATATTCACTTTAATCCGAAAGCCGCAGAAATAGCAGCATCAATAGTTGAAAAAGTTCGTATCAATCCCGGAAATTATGTAGATAGGAATACCGGGAAATTTGAATTTACTGATAAAGAATATCAGGAAGAACTCGTAAGAATTGCTGAACGAATATTTCCTTTGATTGAAATATGCAAAAAAAATCAGACAGCAATAAGAATCGGAACCAATCATGGCTCGTTATCCAACAGAATTATAAATCGTTATGGCGATACTCCAAAAGGTATGGTGGAATCAGCTATGGAATTTATCAGAATTCTCAATGGATTCGATTTTAATAATCTGGTTTTATCCATGAAATCGAGTAATGTAAAAGTGATGATTGCATCAACACGCTTATTGGTTGCAAAAATGAAAGAGGAAGGTTTCAATTACCCTATCCATTTGGGAGTTACCGAAGCTGGTGATGCCGAAGATGGAAGAATAAAATCTGCTGCAGGAATAGGAGCCTTACTTCATGACGGTATTGGAGACACTATTCGTGTTTCTCTTACTGAAGATCCTGAATTTGAATTGCCAGTAGCCCGTAAAATTATAGATTTTTATAATAAAACTGTAGTTGAAGATAAATCAGAAACTTCCGTTTTTCCAGTTAATCCTTTTCAGTATAGCAGAAGAAAATCTCTGTTAATTAATGAAATTGGAAGTAATCAAGCTGTAAAAATTGTGGGTGATATAAATGCAGATTACTCTTTTATTAATAATCAACTAAAAAACAATACTACAGTTTTACCAATTGATTATGTATTCATTGATAATATAGAAGAATTTGAAATCGAAATTTTACAAAAAAAATTGTCTGATAAAATTTTAGTTTTCGATTTAAAAACACAAAACAGTTTTCAGGAACGTAAGTTATTTAGTTTGCTAAATAAATATCAGATAGTATTACCTGTTATTATTAATAAAACTTATAATATAGCTGATTTAGAACTTTTTCAGATGAAAGCTGCAGCCGATTTCAACGCATTACTTGTTGATGGCTTTGTTGATGGAATCTGGATTGAAAATCCTAATTTTGATATTGGTCTTATAACCAACACTTCTTTTAATATTTTGCAAGCCTGTGGTGTACGAATAAGTAAAACAGAATTTATTTCCTGTCCTTCCTGTGGCAGAACACAGTTTAGAATTATGGATGCTCTTAAACTAATTAAAGAACGGACTTCGCATCTGAAAGGCTTAAAAATTGCAGTAATGGGCTGTATTGTAAATGGTCCCGGCGAAATGGCTGATGCCCACTATGGTTATGTTGGAGCAGGTAATGGCAGGATTACACTATATAAAGGCAAAGAAGTAGTTGAAAAAAACATTCCTGAAAATGAAGCTCTTGATAAATTAATTGAATTAATCAAAGCTAATGGTGATTGGATAAATCAATAATAAAAATTATAATATGAGCGTATTAAAAGAAAAATCGAATTCAGTATTTGTGTTTTGGTCTTCGTTAATTATCAGTTTATTAGCAAATCTGCCAATTATGGATATGGCTGCAAAGCGAAAAGAAAACCACCCTTTTGAACATACTCCCCATGAGGTTATTAATCCAATTGGTTTATTTGCTGATATGTTTATCCAGTTGGTTTTGTCTTTCCTATTCGCTTATCTGTTAATTAGTTTCCTGCAAAAGAATAAATGGACTTCTGATTTATATAATCGATCTTTCTGGAAAACATTATTAATTACAATATTACTCTATTTCTTGTTTGTTGGTTTGTTAGTTTTTTTAAGTAGTTTTTTTATTGATAACATTTCATTCGTGATAAGTTCGGTGATTACCCGAGGAATATTGATATTGATTGCTTCGTTATTCCTAAGCAATTACATTAAAATTCAGGAACATCGTAAGCAAATATTTATTGATAATGCTATTCTAAAGCAACAAAATTTAAATTCTCAAATTGAAGTTCTGAAAAATCAATTAAATCCTCATTTCTTCTTTAATGCCTTAAATACATTGAGTTGGCTAATTGAAGAAGACAAGGAAAAAAGCCAGATATATCTTAATAAATTGTCTTTTTTACTCCGCTCATCCATCGAAATTCAAAAAAGGATTTTGGTTCCTTTAGAAACCGAACTTGAACTTGCTGATGCTTATATGCATCTGTTAAGTATTAGATTCGGTGAAAAAATAGTTTATAAAAAACAGATTATTAATACATTGAATTTTGAAATTCCTCCAATGTCTTTACAGACTTTATTGGAAAATGCAATCAAGCATACTATTATTTCCGAAGAATTTCCTTTAACTATTTCTATAATTCAAAGTAAAGATTTGGCATATATTAGTGTGATTAATAATTATATGATAAAAAAAGATTCGCAAGGCAACGGAATAGGTCTTCAAAATTTAACCGAAAGATATAAAGCGATTTCCGGTAATGAGATTAAAATAAAATGTGATAAGAAAACGTTTGAAGTTGTTTTACCTTTAATTACAAAAAAATGACTAAGTGTTTGATTATTGAAGATGAGGTTTCTGCTTATAATCACTTGAAATCTTTACTGTTGAAATTAGATGCTAACATCGAAATTCTAACAGTAATTGACAGTGTAAAATCCGGAATTCAATGGTTTACTAAAAATCAGCACCCTGATTTGATTTTTTCTGACATTCAAATTGCAGATGGTTTGTCATTTACATTGTTTGAAGAGGTTAAAACTCATTCACCTATAATTTTCACAACTGCCTACGATGAATATGCTATTCAGGCTTTTAAATTGAATAGTATTGATTATCTGCTAAAACCTATTGATCCTGAAATGCTGAAATTCAGTTATGCAAAATATACTTCCAGCCAATTATTCAGTGGACAAAAAATACTTGAACTTATTAAAAATGAAAGCCATAATAAAAAGACTTTTCGCAGAAGTTTTTTGGTAAATTTTCAGGATAGATTAATTCCGGTTTTGGTAGATTCTATTGCTTATGTATTTATTTCTGATGGCATTGTATATGCTCAACTATCAACACGTGAGCAATTTCCAATTGAAATGAAAATGGATGAAATTATGGAACAACTAAATCCTTCTGAATTTTTCAGAGCCAATCGACAGTTTATTATTTCTAAAAGTAGCATCAAAGAAATTATTTTATATTTCAATTCACGTTTATTACTAAAAATGCATATTCCAGTTAATGAGGAAGTTGTTATTAGTAAAGAAAAAGTTAGCCTTTTCAAAAAATGGTTTGAAGAAATATGATTTTTCAATATTTTAATCATTTTAGGTTTTCTTTAAAAAATTTCATTTGCCCTTTTCGACAGTTCATCTTTCATTTTTTCCTTTTCACTTAAAAATAGGAGTTTATTCTTTGTATTTGATTGTAAGTTTGTGCCATAATTATTCACAAATTTAAAAATTCTCAACTATGAAGAAGATCATTTTTGCAGTATTAATCTGCACAGTAATTTTAAGTTCATGCAGCAAAGACGAAACCAGCTACAACGAACAAAGCATTGATGTTAACAGCTTACCAGCTGCAATAACTCAATATGTTGACAACTATTATCCGGACGCTTCCATTGCTGAAGCTTCTGTAATTACCACTGATGAAACAAGTTATCTGATTTGTCTTAATACCAATGAAGAACTGGCATTTAACAAAAGTGGAAGCTATTTAGGAAACTCATCAGCAATTTTAGGCGGACATCACGGACATGGCGGGCATCATGGAAATGGACATGGTGGAGGTCATCACGGTCATGGAAATCATGCAAATGATATTTCTGTTGATTCTTTATCTAGCGATATTCTGAATTATATTTCTGCAAATTATTCTGGATATTCTGCAATGCATGCTGAAATTGATACAATGTGTCAGTTTGGAAATGTTACCGAAGTAATGATAGGCATTTCAGGAAGTAGTCCAGTTAAGTTAGTTTTTGATACTGCAAATGTATTTGTTCTGAAAGCCGAAAGAATAGCTGTTTCAAGTATTCCTCAAGCTGTAATTGATGTAATTACAAATACATATACAGCTTTCACTATGAAACCAATGGCAGAAAAATTTACTTTAGCTGATAGTAGTGTTGAATATAATTTATTTATAAGACAATCATTTGTCAGAAAGCAAATCACCATAAAATCAGATGCAACTATCGTTTGCGAAAAATAATATGAATTTATGGCAGGTGTCAATCAGACACCTGCCATTTTAAATGATCTTTTTTATAATTATAACAAACAATAAATCAATAATTTTAAATTCAAAACAATGAAAAAAGTAATTTTACCTTTTCTTTTAATTCTTTTAATCGTATTAAATTCAAAAGCACAAACAGCAACTTATACAAATTTAGATTATGCAGGCAATGGAAATTCCAAACAAATGCTCGACTTATACATTCCATCGAGTGTTACAACACCAAGTCCTTTAATAATTCACATTCACGGAGGTGCTTTTTTGATGGGAAGCAAAGGAAGTAGCGAAATCCCATCATTTGCAACATTTTACAACAATGGATTTGTGTGTGCAGATATCAATTATCGTTTAAGTACCGATTCTTTATGGCCAGCTCAGGTTTATGATTGTAAAGCAGCTGTTCGATTTCTTAAAGCAAATGCTTCTCTATATCATATTGATACAAATAAAATAGCCGTAATCGGCGAATCGGCAGGTGGATATCTTGTTTCTATGTTAGGAACTACTACCGGAGTGGAAAGTTTGGAAGGATTACATTTAGGAAATATAAATGTATCGAGTAGGGTACATGCTGTGGTTGATTTATTCGGACCAATTAATTTTTTAACTATGGATGCTGAGGCAGCTGTATTGGGGTTCACTATTACTACCAATTTGGCAACTTCACCTGAGTCGAAATTAATGGGAACCGCTGTTCAAACGATACCTCAAAAAGTAGCTTTAGCGAATCCAACAACTTATATTTCAAGCAATGATGCAGCATTTTTTATTTCGGCAGGTAGTGCAGATATGAATATTCCATATACTCAGGGTCAGAATTTTTATAATGCTTTAGTGCCTGTAATCGGAGCTTCAAATGCAGTTTTTGAATTAGCTGCTGGTCAGGGACATGGTGGTTCTTTTTGGCATACAGCTGCTCAGGATGCTAAATATTTAGCGTTTGTGAATTCTAAATTTTCAAATTCTTCATCAGGTATTTTAAAAGAAGGTATTGATCAAAATATAAATATTTATCCAAATCCATCTTCAGATAATTTTATATTAAATCTTCCTGATAATCAAAAATATCAATTAAGTATTATGAATATTGCAGGAGAAGAAATAGCAACATTAAATGAAATTTATTCAGGTTCATCGATTCCTGTAAGCAATTTGGCTGTAGGTTTATATTTAATCAAAGTGTATAATACAGATTATCAGTTTATATGTAAATTTTCTAAAAACTAAAATAAATTGATTAAAAACAGAATCTTTTACATGAAAAGATTCTGTTTTTTTATGAAGCCATGACAATTAAAACTTTCTACTTAAAATCAATGGTTTGTAATAGTTGTATTAAAACCGTAAGAAAATTATTAGAAGATTACCAAATTGAAATTCAAAAAATTAATTTAGGTGAAGTTACAGTTATACTTTTTAATAATCAAATTACTGAGCACCAAATTGAAGAAACTTTTATTGAAAATGGATTTGATATCCTGAAAAACAAAGATGATATTTTGATTGAACAAATAAAAATAGCTATTATTGAACTTGTTCATAAATCAAATTATATGAATTCAATAATAAGAAATTCTGATTACCTTGTTGAAAAGCTAGGTTATTCGTATCAATATCTTTCAGCTGTTTTTTCAAAAAAAGAAAACAGAACGCTTGAAAATTTCATAATTTTGCATCGAATTGAAAAAGTAAAAGAAATGCTTTCATATAAAGATTTGTCATTAAGTGAAATAGCATTTGAAATGGGTTATAGTAGCGTTCAATATCTTTCAAGTCAATTTAAAAAAATTACTGGAGTTTCTGTTAATGAATACAAAAATGCTGATTGTAAAAATAGAATAGTAATTGAAGAAATTTAAATTACTCTAAATGTTTAGAATTTGTAAAAAACAGATATACAGCTTAATAAATCAAAATATAGAAGTACAATGAAAAATATTACTAAAAATATGTTAAATATTTAGCATGTGTCATTTTTCATATTATCTTTGCAAAGTATTTATTTAAATACTTTCATAAAAATTAAAGAGTTAATAGATTTTTGGGAAAAGAGAGGCTTCAAACCCTCTCTTTTTTTATTTATAATAATTTTTTTGTAATTTACTGCATAAATTCATGATAATCTGATTTTTATGAATTCTAAATTAAATTTTACTAAATAGATGTTAAATAACAACATTAAGCTGACTTTTAAGTATATCTTTGCAGAGTATTTATTTAAATACTTTCATAAAAATTAAAGAGTTAATAGATTTTTGAAAAAGGAAACCAAATGGTTTCCTTTTTTTTATAAACAGATTTGGTCTAAATCATTTAGCTTTCAAATTTTCGTACTGAATAAACTAATAATATTATCTGATTTAATTGAAGAATCTTATAAAATTAATTCTACTTTGTTTAACTTTTATAAAAAAATCTCTTTCTAATTACTAAATTGATATTATATACCTTATTAGTTTTGAAATAAAATATTTAGTATTTTACATTGTTATTTAATAGATTAGCAATTTATTTTGGATAATTTATTTTTAATATTTTTTATATTTAACAATACTCCGTTAAACTCTTATAAGTCGCAGATATTGAGAGTTTTGACAATACTGTGTTGGCTTATGTAATGCGAAGATAATCAATTAGTTAATCGTTTACGGGAATAAACTTAATCAAAGTTCACAGAACTACTGTATAAAGTAAAATCATAAAATTTTATAAAATTTTGATTTTTTTATTAAAAAATCACTAAAATTGCATTTAATAATATGTTTTATATATAACTGATTATCAATATATAAATTTAGTTTTGCTGTTATAATATATGAAAAAAATCAAAAGTGCTTTAATATCTGTTTTTTCAAAGGAAGGAATTGAACCTATTATTTTACAATTGAAAAAGTTGAATGTATTAATTTATTCGACCGGTGGAACTTATGACTTTATTAAAAGTTTAGGGGTTGAATCAATTGCTGTAGAATCAATCACTCAATATCCTTCAATTTTAGGTGGAAGAGTCAAGACTTTACATCCTAAAATATTTGGAGGTATTTTAGGGAGAAGAGAGTTGGATTCAGATATTCAACAACTAAAAGAATATGAGATTCCTGAAATTGATTTGGTAATTGTAGATTTGTATCCATTTGAGAAAACAGTTAAAACAGCAGATAATGAAATCGAAATTATAGAAAAAATAGATATTGGAGGTATTTCATTAATTAGAGCAGCAGCAAAAAACTTTAAAGATGTTGTAATTGTTCCATCTGTTGATCAATATTCCGACTTAATGGATTTTCTATTTCATAAAGATGGATATACCACTTTAGAAGATCGGAAATTATTAGCAGCAAAAGCTTTCAATGTATCATCACATTACGATGCTCAGATCTTTAATTATTTTAATAGAGAAGCTCAGCTTCCTGTTTTTAAGCAAAGTATATTAGATCATAAATCATTACGTTATGGAGAGAATCCACATCAACAAGCTGTTTATCACGGGAATACTTCTGATTATTTTAATCAATTAAATGGGAAAGAAATTTCTTACAATAATATGTTGGATATAGATGCAGCAATTTCTTTAATTAATGATTTTGAGGAACCTGCATTTGCAATAATCAAACATAATAATGCTTGTGGTTTAGCATCAGGAAGTAATTTAACAGATGCTTGGAAAAATGCACTAGCTGCAGATCCAATTTCAGCTTTTGGTGGAATTATTATTTGTAATAGACCTATAGACTATGATACTGCATTAGAAATCAATAATTTATTTTTTGAAATAATTATTTCACCTGATTATGAAAAAAATGCTTTAGAAATACTGAAATCTAAGAAAAATAGAATAATTTTGCAAAGCAAAGATTTTGTACTGACAAACAAACAATTCAGAACAATTTTGAATGATGTAATGGAACAGGAACGTGATAATTACATCGAAAAAGAATCTGATTTGCAATTTGTTACAAATATTCGTCCAGAAACGAATCAAATAGCAGATTTGTTATTTGCGAATAAAATTGTAAAGCATACAAAGTCAAATGCAATAGTTCTTGTAAAAAACAAGCAGCTTTTAGCAAGTGGAGTTGGACAAACATCAAGGGTAGATGCACTTAAACAAGCAATTGTAAAAGCTAAGGGATTTGGTTTTTCATTGGAAGGAGCTGTAATGGCTTCAGATGCATTTTTCCCTTTTGCCGATTCTATTGAGATAGCACATAAAGAGGGAATTACAGCAGTGATTCAACCTGGAGGCTCTGTTAGAGATCAGGATACAATAAATTATTGCAATGAGAATAACATTGCAATGGTTTTTACAGGAAAAAGACATTTTAAACATTAAAGATTGTAACTAATTTTCTGATTTTACGTAAGGTAACATACTTTCTAAAACGGAAATAATAATAAAAAAGAACATGGGATTTTTTTCTTTTTTAACTAAAGAAATAGCAATAGACTTAGGTACAGCAAACACAATCATTATTCATAATGATAAGGTAGTTGTTGACGAACCTTCAATCGTTGCATTAGATAGAGTAACCGGTAAAATAATTGCGGTTGGTAAAAAGGCGATGCTTATGCATGGCAAAACGCACGAGAATATTAAAACCATTCGTCCATTAAGAGATGGTGTAATTGCAGATTTTCAATCTGCTGAATATATGATTCGTGAAATGATAAAGATGATTAGTCCAAAAAAACCTTTATTTCCTCCAGCTTTAAAAATGGTAATTTGTATTCCATCCGGCATAACTGAAGTTGAAGAACGTGCTGTAAGAGATTCTGCTGAACAAGCTGGAGCAAAGGAAGTTAAATTGATTCATGAACCAATGGCTGCGGCTATTGGAATTGGTATTGATGTATTGGAGCCAAATGGAAATATGGTAATCGATATTGGAGGTGGTACAAGTGAAATTGCTGTAATAGCCTTAGGCGGAATTGTTTGTAATAAATCAATTCGTATTGCCGGTGATGATTTTAATCAGGATATTGAGGAATATATGCGCAAACAGCATAACATAACAATTGGTGAACGCACATCTGAAAGAATAAAGATAGAAGTAGGTGCTGCTATTCAAGAGTTGGAAAATCCACCTGAAGACTATGCAGTTCAAGGAAGAGATATGTTAACAGGTACTCCAAGAGAGATATATGTGAATTATCGTGAAATTGCTCATTGTTTGGATAAATCCATTTCAAAAATTGAGGCAGCAATTTTAAATGCATTGGAAATGACTCCTCCTGAATTATGTGCTGATATTTATCGTACCGGAATTTATCTGGCAGGTGGAGGATCGATGCTGAGAGGTTTGGATAAACGTATAGCTCAGAAAACAAAACTTCAGGTTCATGTTGCTGAAGATCCGCTAAGAGCAGTAGCACGTG
This sequence comes from uncultured Bacteroidales bacterium, assembly GCA_903936865.1. GTDB lineage: Bacteria > Bacteroidota > Bacteroidia > Bacteroidales > JACABE01 > JACABE01. Next base: position 18,549 of record CAIZXK010000052.1, read on the forward strand.
GAACAGGTATTGCATTGAAAAATTTTGATAAATTTACTTTTCTTATTAAATAATTATTTTAAAACATTAAAAAAATAAGCATATATTTGCTTTGAGTTTTTTGTTTGTGCAATCATTGTTTACAATTTTATAAAAAAATAAATGCGACAACTTTTTGCTTTTTTAATTAAATATTATTTCTTTTTCCTATTTTTATTTCTTGAAATTATTGCATTTATACTTATTGCAAACAATAGTTATTATCAAGGTGCAAGAATACTAAATACTGCAAATCAGTTAACCGGAAATGTTTACGAAACCTATAATAATATTTTCGACTATTTGGATTTAAAAGAAAATAACAAAATACTTGCTGCCGAAAATGCCCTTTTACATGCACAAATTGAACAGTCCTACGTAAAATTCACTACAGGTGAAATTCATGTTAATGACACAACTTATAAGCAACAGTATAAGTATATTGATGCAAAGATTATAAGTAATTCTACAGGCAAGCGTAATAATTATCTGATGCTGAATAAAGGCTTTAATCAAGGAATTAGAAATAATATGGCTGTTGTAAGTCCAAACGGAATTGTTGGAATTGTAAATGGAGTTTCTGCAAACTTTAGTTCTGTAATGTCACTTCTGCATACAGAAACCAAAATCAGTGCCAAATTAAAAAAGACGAATGCTTCAGGTTCTGTTCAATGGGATGGTGGAAGTTTTAAAACAGGTTCTTTAACAGATATTCCATCACATATAAAATTTAAAATAGGCGATTCTGTAATTACAAGCGGTTATTCTCTTGATTTTCCTGAAGGTATTATGGTTGGAACTATTGCATATTATAAGTTAAATTCAAATGATAATTTTTATAAAATTAAAATCAATTTTTCTACTGATTTTAATAAATTGGATTATGTATATGTAATTAAAAACTTATTCAAAGATGAACAAATAAATTTAAAAGAATTGCAACATGAATAGTGTTTACGTTAGAAATCTTTTAAGATTTATCATTCTGATTTTACTTCAAGTGTTGGTTTTTAACAATATTCACTTTAGAGGTTATATAAATCCTTACATTTATATTATGTTCATTTTGCTTTTACCGTTTGAAATTCCTCATTGGTTGCTATTAATCTCTGCTTTTGCTTTAGGATTTGGTGTTGATTTATTTACAGATACTATGGGGATGCATACAGCTGCAAGTGTTTTTATGGCTTTTTGCCGTCCTTCGGTATTAAGAATGATTTCATCAACAAAAGATTATGAACCAGGTATCTATCCAGGAATTAAAGATTTAGGATTTAATTGGTTTTTTAATTATTCAGTAATTTTGGTATTGCTACATCATACGGTTTACTTTTTTTTGGAAGTATTTACATTTCATGAATTTTTCTATACTTTCTGGCGAATAGTTTTCAGTAGTTTTTTTACGTTGCTATTCATTATTATCGGGCAATATCTGTTTTATAAAAAGAAGTGATAATCAAATTATAATTAATTAATTATTCAAATTATGAATTCATTAAAAAAGACTACAATCCTTGCATTTATAGCATTAATTGCAATTGTGGGATGTAAAGGTAAATCAAAAGAAAACATGGAACAGAAATTAAGTGATTTTATTAAAAGGCATGATTCATTAACTGTTAGCTTGAGTAAAGAAGCAAGCTTAGCTTATTGGGATGCCGCTATTACCGGGAAAGATGAAGCTTATGCAAAAGCGGAAGCATTAATGGTAAAAATTACAGGTGTTTATGCCGATTCAAGTTCATTTGCAATATTGAAAATGATTAAGGAATCAAATGAGGTTAATGATGAGATGCTCAAACGTCAGCTTATTGTTCTTTATAATTCTTATTTAAGTGCACAAGTTGATACTTCCAAATTAAATGCTGTAATAAAATTGCAGACAACTATTGAAAAGAAATTTTCAAATTTCAGAACTGAAGTAAAAGGTAAAAAATTATCGGATAACGATGTGGAAGGAATTTTAAAGACCTCAATGAATAGTAATGAACTAAAAGAAGTATGGCTTGCTCAAAAAACCATAGGTTCTCTTGTAAATGAGGATATTATAAAAATAGTGAAAATGAGAAATGAAATTGCAAAAGAATTGGGTTTTGAAAATTATCATACCATGAGTTTGCAATTGAGTGAACAAAATCCCGAAGAAATTGAAAATATTTTCAATGAATTAGACAGTTTAACTAAAGATGCTTTTGCAAGCTTAAAAGATGAAATGAATGAATCATTTGCAAAAAAATATAAAATTGCAAAAACAGATTTAATGCCCTGGCATCATCAAAATAGATTTTTTCAGGAAGCACCAAAATTATATACTGTTGATTTAGATAAGTATTATGCAAAACAAAACATTGAAAAACTAACTTCTGATTATTTCAAAGGAATTGAACTTCCTATTGAAGATATGCTTAAAAATAGTAATTTATACGAACAACCCGGAAAAAATCAACATGCCTTTTGTACCGATATTGATAATGAAGGAGATGTAAGGGTTTTGTGCAATATTAAGCCCAACCAGCAATGGATGGGGACAATGTTGCATGAATATGGACATGCGGTTTATGATAAATTTATGGACAGAACCTTACCTTTCTGCCTTCGTGAACCTTCACATACATTTACAACAGAGGCTATTGCTATGTTTTTCGGAAGATTGTCAAGCAATCCGGAATGGTTAAAAACTATGGTAGGAATAAGTGAAGAGGAAAAAGCTGAAATAGCTGATGACTGTATTAAAACATTAAGATTAGAACAACTGGTTTTTAGTCGTTGGGCTCAGGTAATGTATCGTTTTGAGAAAGCTATGTATGCAAATCCAGATCAGGATTTAAATAAACTTTGGTGGGATTTGGTTGAAAAATATCAATTAATGAAAAAGCCTTCAGATAGAAATGCACCGGATTGGGCAACAAAAATTCATATTGCAACGTTCCCATGCTACTATCATAATTATTTATTAGGAGAAATGCTTGCATCTCAATTTAGTTATTATGTAACAGAGAAGGTATTAAAACAGACCGATTTGCGAGTTCAAAATTTTGTTGGAAATCCGGAAATCGGAAAATATTTCACCGAATATGTTTTTAAGCCGGGTAAGAAATTATATTGGAATGATATGATTGAAAAAGCAACAGGTGAAAAGCTTACAGCAAAATATTATGCAAAGCAATTTATAAACGATTAATGTTTTGAAAAATAAATTAAAAAGCCGGAAAAATATTTTTCGGCTTTTTTTTTGTTTTTTTCTTTTATATAAAAAAAAATATGTATGTTTGTATTCTTATTAATGAAGTTAACTATGCAAAAAAATATAAAAGATGAAAGAAAAAATTTTCGCTTAATCGCAATTAATTCAACGATAATATATGTATTTTCTTTTTTATTTGTTTTTTTTGTTTATCAATTCATTACTGCATTTATTGCATCACAATATCATATAAGATTAATTTTTTATTATGATCAGTTAAAATTTCTTACTCCAGACAATTCCCCTTTTTGGTATTCCGATTCTGCAGTCACTATTTTTGCCTCAGGACCTCTTTTTTCAGCATTCATGGCTTTTATTTTCATTATGTTATATCAAAAATTTTCAAATAACGAGAGTTTGATAAAACTTTTTTTCTTGTGGGGAGCCTTGCATTTTATTAATAGGATAATAGGTTCATTTATAATAGGTACAATCTTTTTCCTTTATGGTTCAAATCTTATTGCTGATTGGTTGTATTTGGGAATGGAAATGAAAATATTGTTAGTTGCAATTGCAATAATTGTACTGGTTGTTATAGGAAGTTACTCCATAAATGCAATTTTAGCTTCAGCAAATTCTTTTACTTTATTAAAAACAAATAATAGAGGCGTTTTTATTAAAAATCAAATATTTATACCGTGGTTAGCGGGAAGTATCATTTTATTGATTTTATATTTACCCAAAATTCCTCTTCACGAAACATTAATTAATGTTACCATGTTAATAATGTTGCTACCAATCTATTTTAAATTTGATTCGGTTATGTTTCCCGAAGTTGAAGATCAAATGCCTATCTATCGATTTTCGTGGAGATTTTTAGCTTTTCTGATAATCTTTTTAATAGCCTTCAGGATAATCTTTGGAAAAGGAATTCCATTTGGGAGTGAAGCAGAGAATGAGGCTGGTATGCTCGAAATATTTATAATTGTTGCAATTATTCTTTTAGGATTATTATACCAATTAATAAAAAGCATTAAGCAAAAAAGAAAAAAATTAGAAAAAATGATGGACGAAAACTTTAATCCGGATTTGTATTAATAAAAAAGGCTGCCTTTTCAGACAGCCTCCTTTGATTTTATTTAAAAGCTTTTTCTGGTAATCCATCTCCGCTTAATTTCAATCTGCTGAAATATGCAGGTACTTCTCTTCCCATTAATTTATCTACATAAAGCTTTGCTAAATGCTGCCCAAGCATAAATCCATGTCCACGCAATCCGATAAATAATCCTAATTCTGGATCAACAAGATATCGAGGTTCAACATAATAACCAGCCCAAACCGCCTGAAATCCAACGGAAGAGAGTTCGGGTAACCAATCTACAAATATCTCAGAAACTATTTCCAAAAATTCTTTTGAATTCACCTTCAGATTCTTATTGGTTTCTGTTGCATCAATTGATGGAGAAGCACAACCAATTATTTGTCCGGTATCGTGCAACTGTTGTCCATATACAGCAGAAAAACCTTTGTATTTTCTACGGTCTATCAACATATCCAGCGAATCTCCATTTACACCCAGCAAAGGTAAACGACGTGTAATAAATGCCTGATGTTTTACAGGAAATAATCCTGTTTCAATTCCCAATTTACGAGCAAATTTCTCTCCTTCAGGTCCTAATGCATTTATAAAAATATCTGTTTCGTATTCTACATATTCTTTCTGATGTGTAAGTACTATCAAATGATATGTATTTCCTTGTTTGTTAACATCTATTAACTGGCAATCTTCCAAAAGTTCACCACCATTTTCGATACCAATGTTTCTGATTAAATCAATAACCCTTCCTGGAGTTGCTTGCCAGCAATCATTGGTAATCAATGCTGATTGATATGTTTTAAGATTATTATTAAAATAAGGTGAAATTTCTTTGCGGAAATTTTTTGGATCTACCATATATGCATCCGACCATGCTTTTGAAGCATCCAATGCTTTATAAGTTTCATCATCATGGGCAAAACTAACATATTTTATAGGTTTATAATCAACATTTTTGATTTTTTGTAAATCCTTAAATATTTCATGATTATGAGTGGCAATATCTGAAATTTCAGCAACACTAAATGCTGGACGACCACCAGCAATATTGCGCCACGAAGCTCCACGACCGAAATTGGCCATTACGGGTTTCATTCCTGCTTCAGAAAGATAACGGAACAAAGCACTTCCACCGATTCCACCACCAGCAACAAAAGATTTTACTTTCACTTTGCGAATGGCTTTTCCTGTTGGATTTGTTATTATTTCTTCCTGTTTATCGCATGGATATAATTCTCCCATTCCGATTTGATTGGATAATGGACCTCGTGGTGTTGCATCACCTACTATTTCAACACCATAAGGACGAATCATTTGTTTCATGCGTGGAATACAACGTTTACCACGGCACGGTCCCATTCCCAAGCGGGTAGTATGTTTGACTTCATCAACCGAAATAAACTTTCTATCACCTATAACACTCAACACATCAGTAACACTAACATCATCACAATGACACACATAGGTTTCTGAATACACTTCTTTTATTGGTTTTAATTCAACTTTTTCTGGATAATTCTCCTTTACAATAAAACCTCTTACATTTACTAAGTCTTCACCTTTAATGGATAATGATTTAACACGGGCAATATTGGTTTTATTAGGTTTTTTTAAAATCTTCTCGATAACTCCTTCTCCTAATTTTGAACCATTATTATCAACCAAGAATACTTCAGCACCTTCATTTGCATCATATTCAATAGGAAGAAACATCCAATCCTTTTTTAAATTATAGCCAAAAATAGCTAATCCCGGACATTGATAAACGCAATCCATACAACCAATGCACTTTTCAAAATCTATTTGAGGAACAGTACTGGTAGAATTTTTGGTAATTGCTCCATACTTGCAGGCAAAAGCACATGGATTACACGCAAAACCATATAAACAGTCGATTTGTACAAATCCTTTTGCATTCATTCTTTCACTTGATGGCAAATAGGGATCTTGAATAACTCTTGTAGGATGTTGTTGTGAATCAATATATTCTTTTGAAATATCTAAATATTCATCATAATTATAACGAGCACCCATTTCCTGAAGGATTTCAAAAGCAACCTGTTTGCCTCTTAAAACAGCACTTGTTCCTTCTCCTATTCGTATGGCATCTCCCACTCCATAACAACTTCTTCCAAAAATTTCATTTCCCTTTATTAATAATTGGTCATCAGGAATTAAACCCGTACAAATATTAATAGCATCAATACCATCAATAATTTTTTCAGTACCTGGAATTGGTTTAAAGTTTTCGCATTCAGCAACTACTGCTCCTATTATACCATCATGTTTTTCATTTGGAATGGCTTTAAGCAGTATATGTGAAGTCATTACTGGAATACCCAAACGACGCACACGATTTGCCTGA
>CAIZXK010000053.1 GCA_903936865.1 uncultured Bacteroidales bacterium
CTTTATAAGTATTGTTTTCTGAAGTTAAAATTACAATATAATTTCCGGATTTCAACTTGCAATTTATCACATCTTTTGTTTCAATAGAACTTGAATATTCAATAATGCCTTGTTCGTTTATAATCTGCATATTTCCTTTATCATTATTGCATAAAACTGAAAATTGATCAATGCAGGGATTAGGATAAATAATCATTTTGTTATCCTTATTAAAATTCATGTTATTGCTTGCTTTAATAGAAAAATTACCTTTCCATTTTTCACCTTTTTGAATGGTTAAGATTAATAATAATTCATCATTCTCATTTTTTGAATAATTATGTAAATCGAGTGTAATATGTTCATTTCCCTGTTTTAATAGACCTTCTTTTAATATGATTTCTTTGTTTTCTACTTCAGAATTCTGAAGGATTCCGATAGAGAAATTGTTAATACCATAACTGTTAATGATTAAATCTAAGGGTATTTCTTTATATATTTCAGGATTATTAACTTTGATGGTAAGGGTTTCCCAGGCATCTTTTTCTGCATCAATAAAGTAAGTTTCATTTTGATTTACTATTGAGAAATGGTCATTTCCGAATACTTCAATTATTGGTTGATTTTTTGTGTCCTGTGATTTAAGATTTAATAAACTTGCCAATATTATGCTAATAAAGATTGCTATTTTTTTCATAAAATTTCATTTTATTGTTTGAAGTATAAATTTACAATAAAATAGTGCAGATATGGGAAATAAAAATAAATCAAAAATTCAAAGTTTTCAACAAATTGTTAATAACTTTTTGGTATTTTTTGTTGTTTATTTGTTTGTATAATAAATAGATACTGCTTTTGATGCAGATTTTTGATATAAGTTGTATGAAATTTGTATGAAATTTTTGATGTTATTTTGGGACATTTTATAAAAAAAACCGATTTGATAATTCAAATCGGTTTTTTTATAGAAAAAATTAATGTTTAAGAATTCATAAGCATTTTGAATTTAGCTTCCAGAAGTATTACTTCTTGTTTAGCGTTTTCAATTTTCTTTGCAAATTCATTTTTCAGAATGTCTGCTTGCTTGGAGTGAGCTAGGAATCCAATGTTATTTTCCCACAGATTGATGTCTTCTTTTATTTTGCTGATTTTGTTGGAGATAAAACTCTTTTCTTTGTAAAGAATTTGTTTTGCGTCTCCGTTTTCTTTCAGATTTTCTATTTTGTTTCTGTAATTCATGGCAGATGCTTCCATGCTGTTTACCCGGAGTTTATCAAAATAACCATTGATAATACCTCTGAATTCATTATGTAATCTGTCTTTGTCTTTCATCGGAATATGACCTATTTCAGACCATTCTCTCTGGAAATCCTTCAAATTCTGAAGATTTTCATTTCTATCCTCACCAAACTGAAAGTTTCTTGCTTTTTCAATTAATGCTTCTTTCAGCAAAAGGTTACTTCCTTCATTTTCATTAATTGTAGAGAAGAATGCTTCTTTTTTGCTAAAAAACTCATCGCAGGCAGCTCTGAATCGTTTCCAGATTTTATCCTGATTTCTACGATGAACAGGTCCAATTTCTTTCCACCTTTTTTGTAAGTTAAGAAGCTCTGTTGTTGCATTTTTCCAATCGTTTCTTTCTTTAATTGATTCTGCCTGAAGACAAAGTTCAATTTTAAGATTCAGGTTATTTGTTTGTTCATCTTTAACCTTATTAAAATATTCACTTTTTACAGCATAAAATGCATCAAGATAGGTTTTGAATCTAGCCCAAACTTCGTCATTTTGTTTTCTTGGAGCATGACCAACTGTTTTCCAGATTTTCAAAAGTTCTGTAATTTGATTGGATGCATCTTGCCAATCTTTTACGGTATTGTATTCTGTAGCTATTATTTGCTCGGCTTTGTCGCACAATGCATTTTTTGCCAGCAAATTGCTTTCCATTTGTTCGTGTTGGGATTCATAAAACTCATGGCGACGTTGATTAATCTGATCGGATGCAGTTTTGAATCTATCCCAAATATCATCTTTTTTGTCTTGAGGAACTGGTCCTACACTTTTCCATTCATCATGATATTCTTGTAATTTCTTGAAAGAAATTAAAATAGAAGGTTCTATTAATAATTCTTCTGCTTTTTCACACAATATCATTTTTGCTTCCATATTCTTTTTTAAATCAAGATCTTTTAATTCTTTATTGATCTTTACTTTGTCAAAGAATTTTTCAACTAAAAAATGATAATTTTGCCATAGGTTATTATTTTCAGTACGAGGTACTTGCCCTATTTCTTTCCATTTGTCCTGTAAAATCTTAAAATCATCGTATGTCTTTTTTAATGTTTCCTCAGAATTGATAAGTAATTTAAGATTCTCAATTATATGTTGTTTTTGAACAAGATTATCCTGTTTTAGTTTTTCCTGTTCATCATTGAATTTGTTTTTTCTTTCCCTGTAAATGTCAAAAGCAGTTCTGAATTGAATTTCTGTTTCATCTTCTGCATGAACATACTCTTCTTTTACACCTCCTTCTTCAATAAATTTTAGATAAGTCTGATGTTTTTCTTCTCTTATTATTTTTAGATAAGCTACTTTAATAAGTGCTACTTTGCCTTTAACATTGTTAATGTTTTCTTCCTGTACCAAGGAATTTAATAATTCAATAAGTTCTGTTTTACTTAAATGATTATATTTTTCCTCAAGTTCATTTATATCTAATTCCTCTTCATGGATGTCAATATCTTCAACATCATGATTATCTGATTTTTCAGATACCAATGAGTTTTCAATTGTCAAAGTTGGGATTTCTTCTTTTATCAGATTAGGTTCAATAACCTCTTCAACTGATTTAATTTCAGGAATAGCTGTTGTTTCCTCAATACTAGCTTTTACTTCAGTTTCTTCTGTTGTTGAAGTTTCTGATATTGTTTCTTCTACTACTACTTCGTTGGAGTTAATTACCTGAAGATCCATGTCTCCTTCAGTTGAATTAATTTCAGGAATAGCTGATGTTTCCTGAACGTTAGATATAATTTCATTCTCAATATTTGTTGAAGTTTCCATTGTTGGAGTTTCTTCATCAATATGATTGTTGTTAATAACCTGAAGATTTAAATCTTCTTCGTTTTCTTTAATTTCAGGGCTTTCTAATGTTTCCTGAATAATAGGTTCTGTTTCGTTTTTCTCAATTGTTTCTTCCTGATTTTTAACAGGTTCATTGGCTAAGTTTTCCATAAGTGTTTCTGTATTTTTCACAGATTTAGAATTCTCTTTTCTTATTTGTTTTTATAAGAAAATCCGATAGAAAAGATCTGTACATTAATAAATTAAATTTAACTTTCCTTTAATTAAAGGAAACGCAAAAATATAAATAATAATTATAAGTCCAATATATTTTTTCAATATACTTCTATAAAATTCTCAAATTAAAAGCAACTGTATAAATAATATCATTTTTTAAGCAGGATAAAGCTAAAGTAAATAGTTGAATATCAATTTTTAAAATCAATAAAGAAGATGATTGTTTTTTTTTAAATACGAGTTATTTAATCACGAGCTCTGGTATTAAAGATGATATATCCAAAATTAAAAATAAAGGATAAATGCTGATCTGAATTCTGATAGTAATTTAAGTTTAAACTTACCGGACCTATCGGACTATGAAAAACCAATGCTGTGGAGGCAATAACATATCTTTTTTCAAATTCCTTACCATAAAATGCGGTTAAATCCGTATTTTGTAGTATTTCCTTATAAGGTTGAAACAGATAGGCTTCCAATCTGAAATCAATATTTTTTGAAAATGAGATTATATTTTTAAGTCCGGCAGCTAAATAGAAATTTGACCGGAATAAAGGCAAAAAGAAGGTGTTTGCTTCGGGAATAGGTACAAATGCCTCAGCAGAAAGTACAGTAGAAGTATAATTATTAAAGAGTTGCTGATTTGAATAAAAGGCTTCAAACATAAAACCTACCGTATTGAAATTCCGTTTTTTCAAATACGTATCATATTTTAATTTTGCCTGAAACCAATTATGTTTTGATGCTGAACTTTTTTTATTTAAAGCAGTAGATCCGGGAAAGTATTCTTCGGTTCCGCTGATGTATTTTAAATCTGTTTTAAAAAAGCTGCCTGAATTAGCATATTGCTTTTTATTTAATGTATTGAATTCATAATTTAAATTAAACGAATTGAAATTAAAATTTGTTTGATCTGTAGTGTCATTCCTTTCAAATTTATTGTTCTGATAATATTCACTGTTTGAGATAGATTCAACAAACCTTAATTCATATTTTGCTTTATTGCCAGATGGCAAGCCTAGTTTGACGTCGAAATATTTCTCATTCTGAATTAAATAGGAGGGTGTTTTATCTTCAAAAAAGTAAGTTTTTGTTTTAAAATAATCCCATTGATGTATTACAAATCCTGCTTCTAAAAACATGGGTGTTGACATTGGATAGTCGAATCTTACTTTTGCCAGAGCTGAACTGTAAAACTTACCAATATAAGTATTTATAAAGTAACTACGTGCTGTTTTTCCGAAATGTTTATATTGCAATTGCATAAATGCCTCGTTTATCGGGCTTGATGAAATATTGCCTCCAAATTCGACTACAAAATTCTTATCTTTCTTAATATCAAGAAACAAATCATATTTATTTATGCTATCCTTAAAAATCAAACTTGGAGAAATGCTTTCTATTTTATCATCAGCTAATAATTTAAAATATTCTGATTTTATTTTTTCAATCGGAATATCATCAGATTTTTTAAATAGCAAACGATTTATATATAATTTTTGATTTGGATTAAGTCCGCTGATTAAAATGCTATCTATAATCAAGGGATGTTTTTTATTTTTGAAGGCTAATCGTCTGTTATTTAGTGTTTCTATAGGAATGCTATCCTTTACGTGTTGACGGATGGTATAGATATTTCTGATAGCTTCCACATAGCCACTATCAATAAAATCGCGGGTATTGCTAAAATCTGTTACATTTACTTTTTTAATGTTGGGCGAAATAACAATTCCATTTTCGCAAATGGTTGAATAATCGGTTTTCTCCATCAGCATATTCTGAAGTTGTGAAACAATATCGTCATCTTCAGGTTTTTCGTAATTTCCTGCCACTTTGCTACCTATGATAATATCAGGAAAAAAATCATCGTACATTATATCCGTTGGGAAATTATTAAACATTCCTCCATCAAACATAAGTGTACTGTCAATTTTAATGGGTTTAAAATAAAATGGAAAAGTCATGGAAGCTCTTATTGATTTACCAAGATCTCCTTTTTTTAAAGCAACAGCCTGACTTCTATAAATATCTGAAGCTACACAACGAAAAGGAATAAATAAACTATCGAAATTGTTTTTGGCAGCAGCATTAGCACCTGAAAAAATTTCGAGAAAGGCAAAATCCATTTGTTGCGGAGAAACGATATTTGTGGGTAATTTAGGTCGTAGTGTGTTTTTGTAATCAAAACGAATATCGATCCATGAAGCATTTGGTGCTTCTTTTTTAAAATAATATATATATTTTGAATCTATTTTACCGGTAATCCAGTTAGGAAATTCTTCACTCAGAAATATTTGTTCCATTTCATAGGGAGAGTAACCTGCTGCATATAATCCTCCAATAATGGCTCCCATGGAAGTTCCTGCAATATAATCTATCGGAATCCCATTCTCCTCCAATGCCCTGATAACTCCAATATGTGCTACTCCTTTGGCTCCTCCGCCACTTAGTACCAATCCAACTTTTTGAGAAAAAGCCTTTATTGATAAAATGCTAAAAGCAAATACTATAGTAAAGAATACATATTTTTTCATCAGCTAATTTCCATATTAAAATCCTTGGCTAATTTACAAAAAAAACAATCTTCATTTTATAATTTTTCACTACCATCCGACTAAAAAATGATTTTGGATTTAGCCTGATGCAACTATATGTATATCAGATGTTGGATTTTGAATTTTGATGTCATTGTTAAGTTGACCCCTTTGTTTATTTTTCGGTGGTCTGCGTTTTCGGA
>CAIZXK010000054.1 GCA_903936865.1 uncultured Bacteroidales bacterium
CTGCACATTATATGCAAGTGAGAAAAGAATGAGTAGTATTAGTTTCCTTATATATTTCATACAGCTAACAAAAGTAAGTAATTTTCTTAATCTGCAATACAATTAATTGCATAAAACCAGTTTGCGGTTTGTTTTAAAAAGTATAACCCAGATTATACTGCATGGGATTAATACCCTGTAATACATATGTTGAATAAACGGCATCGCCGCCAAACGAACTCACCTCCGCCTCTCCTGAAAGGAGAGGAACTCCGGCAGTGCTAAATTAGTTACATATTGCATTTATATTCATTTCTTGTTTGTATAAAACCATTAATAATTAACCATTAATAACCGTCAAACTCCCCTTATACTCCTTTTCTCTCCCATTCCTCTTGCTTTTGGCTATGAGTACATAATAGTAAACGCCATCGGCACATTCTTTACAGCTGAAATCGTTCTTATAGCTGACGCTTTCGTAAATAATTACACCCCAGCGATTGTAAATTTGCAGGGCAATATCGTAGTATTCTGCATTTGGCAATACAAAATTATCGTTTTGGCTATCGCCATTGGGAGTTATTATATTGGGTATGGTAAGCGGTGGGTTGCAAAAGCTATCGTCTCCGGCGGTTATTACGATGGTATCTGTAGTGGTTATATCATAATCTGCTACGAATGCACGCACCCAGTAAGTGCCGGGCTGTTTTACTTCAAAAGTAGCAGCATGGCTGCTATCCTGCCAGGTATAGCTGGCATTGGGTAGCATTGGGTTTAGTATAAGGCTTTCGCCCTCGCACAGGCTGGTGTCTGCCCCAAGGTTTATATCAAAACTGCATTCACAAACGGAGACGTCGTCGATTAGATAATAGACAGCTAACCAATTACCATTTATAATACTGAGATTTGTATTACTATCTCTTGAAAAATTACCTATTGTAATATATTGTTCATTTCCTTTAGCTTCATATACACCGGATATTTTTGTCCAGTTAACCGTATCTGTTATTATTCCATTTCTGTTTTTAATCTGAGGAATAGAATCTATAATCATTGTAATAAAAGGTGATGAACTATTTGAAATTGTTTTAGTTTTTGTAATAAGCATTCCAATATTTTCAATAGCTGCTCCTCCACAATATAACGATAAAATTGAATTAAAAATAGAACAATAACTGTTGTTTTTTTTCATTTTACTCTTTAATTCTATCTCTAAATATTCTCTATAATTAGGATATTGTATTGTTGAATTCCCAAACAAAAATAAACCAGCGCATCCATTACCATTTAAAGGATGATTATTATTTAAAATATTATTTATTATTGTATTCTGACTGCAATAATTTAAAAAATCAGGTGATCCTGGATTAAAATTACCAACTGGCATTTTCCATGGAATTGCATTACTAATTTGGCTTATATCATCAGGACAAGTTGTATAATCCTCAAAACTCGGATTAGGCACCAGGTTATTGGATAAAATATATTGAGCCTGCACATTATATGCAAGTGAGAAAAGAATGAGTAGTATTAGTTTCCTTATATATTTCATACAGCTAACAAAAGTAAGTTATTTTCTTAATCTGCAATACAATTAATTGCATAAAACCAGTTTGCGGTTTGTTTCAGAAAGTATTAGGCTGCATTTACTGCCAATTAATAAAAATACCTGGCAAAAATTAATGCTTGGTGTGCTGCATATTTCTTTATTAGTATCTATTTTCAAAAAACACAACCTTATAATTGCAATACGCTTATTAAGATTGGCAGTACACAAGCAGATTATTTTATTTTGCA
>CAIZXK010000055.1 GCA_903936865.1 uncultured Bacteroidales bacterium
ATAAAAGATATAAGGAAGTTTTTTCCTGATGATATTAAAGATAAAATTAGTAAAATATATTTTATATATCATTAATTCAGTAATATAATATTACTTACTTAATTATTTAACAATAATTAACATTGTGTTTTTAGCTATTGGGAAATTATTAAAGTACTTTTATTAGTTTTTTAATAAATTTCGTATTTAACAATTTATTGTTATGAAACAACTTTCACTTTTATCTCGCTTTTTATTAATAAATACTTTTGTATTTATTATTTTGATGCTGTGCTCGTCAATCTCAAAGGCACAGCTTACTCAGATGAGCAATTATGTAATCTTCTCGGGCTACGGAGGTTCTGGTACTACAACACCCACTGGAGGTTACGGAACTATAATCGGAACATCCCATTCAATAAATGGTGGTTTTATCGGAGGCAATAAATTAGTACAAACCACATCAGGGCCAACGTTAAATGCTGACATATTCAGCGGAGGAATAGTAATGCTTTCCGCCTACACCCAAGTAAACGGGAGAGTGTCTGCAACAAATTCCTATTCAGAAGTAAACCCAATACTTTTTGTTGATACATTATCTAACCTGAATCAACGGGTGGATGTAAATGGAGATGTAATTATAAATAGTGGAGCTGGATCAGTAGTTGGCCCCGTTTACATAGTTTCAGGACAATATACCGGACCAATACCTGATAATGGATTTGGACAAAATCCTTATTTTCCTGTACTTCCATCATTCCCAACAGAAACTAATTTTCCTTTAGCAGGTAATACAAACATTACAAGCACACAAACCATTTCTCCCGGTTCATACGGATCTGTTAACCTGGGTACAAACCAAACCCTGACATTAAACGGACCAGGTGTCTATGTCTTTAATTCGATGAATCTGGGAGCAGGCAATACTTTGAATTATGATTTTCAAAATCTGTCAAATGGTAATTTTAAAATATATGTACATGGAGATGCTATTTTGGGAACACTAAACACACAACTACTCAATGGAGGAGTTTCCAACAAAATATACTGGGAAGTACATGGAACAGGCAGTACTTCCCAATCAGCTACAGAATCATTTATTTGGGGGACAGGATACAGCGTAACCCCAATAAATTTTTTTGGCACAGTAATGGCATATAACGCAGCACTAACACTTGCCAATGGAGCAGTTACAACACCTTATTATTTAAATGGAGCATTTTTTAGCCGTACCCGAGTTCAGGTAGATGAAGGAATAACAATAGATTATACACCTTATGTAGAATGTTCAGGAGTTGTTGCCGATGCAGGGCCGGATTATACTATCTGTCCGGGAGAAAACGGAATTGCACAATTGGGAGCAGATTCCGTTGCAGGAATATCTTATAGCTGGTCTCCAGCAACAGGTCTTAGCGATAGTACGATTTCTTACCCCACTTTAAATACTTCATTAATAACAGAAACAACTATATATACACTAACAGCAACATCCGGATCATGTTCAATGACAGATCAGATGGAAATAAACGTTTTAACACCACCATCCATTACTGGTAATCTTGATATTTGTGAAGGAAATACCACCTTATTGATAGGATCAGATACTGCAAATTCAGAAATACCCTGGTTTTCATCAGATCCAGAAATAGCCATTATAAATGACACCGGATTAGTAACAGGAATTTATCAAGGAACAACATTAATAACTTATGTAAATAATAATAACTGTATTGATACAGCAACAGTAAATGTATATGCTCCACCAGATGTAGATGCAGGATTGGATGTTACTTTATTATGTTCTGATCCCTTTTCAGAACTCGATGGAAATTCGACCGCATTTATTCCCTATTATCAATGGGAAGCTGAAGATAGTACAATAACTTTTTATCTTAATGAAGATCAATCGATGATTAATGTATTTTCACCAGGGAATTATATACTTAATGTTTTTGATTTATACACTGGATGCATTGCAAGTGATACATTACAGATATTGATGGACAGCTGTTTTGAAACATTTTATCCACCTCTGCCCGACGGGAAAAGCTATGATCTGATAGGACCTGAATTAAGCCAGCTTTATTCATCCCCGCAGAATATAGATAGTGTTGAAAATATTTTTGTTTTAACAGGAGATTCTGTTTATATAGAAGTTATTGTAAAAAGGATGAAAGAAGATTCAGCCCGTGCTATACTTCAGTTATTAGGTATGAGCGATACCGTTGCTAACGGAGATTCAACATTGATAGTATCCGGAAAATTTCCAAGAAGCAATTTAGCTATACTCAATCAATACCCGGATTTCTTTGAGTATGCCCGCCCGATGTTTCCGCCAATAGTTTCAGCAGGAGTAGCCTATACTCATGGTGATATAAAGCAACGTTCCGATATTAGCAGAACAGCATTTGGAATAAACGGACAGGGCATTAAAATTGGTGTACTCTCAGACAGCTATTGCACATTACCCGGACGCCCTGATTCAATAGATGTGGCGAACGGAGACTTGCCCGGACTCTG
>CAIZXK010000056.1 GCA_903936865.1 uncultured Bacteroidales bacterium
ATGATTTGCAGAAACATTGACATAACTTAACAGCAAAAAAAGAAATAGCGAAAGCTTATATCTGATAAAACGAATATAGTTTAAAGTCATAATTTTTAATAAACATATTGTATAAATTATTGATACAAAGATATAGATTTTTTGATATGAATCTTTAATTTCACAAAACTAATGAGACTTCATAGTAAAAACATAAATATTACCCCTTAGATTAGTCTAATTGCCATTTAGAACGTTCATAATACCAATTAGAACATACTTATATACAAATAGATTATTCTTTTCTTAGTTTTGAATGTTCTAATCATCGTTTTGAATGTTCATATCGACGATTAGAACGTTTTAAGACCGTTTAGAACGTTCTAATCGTAGTTTTGAATGTTCTAATCACCATTTTGAATGTTCTTTGATATGTTAAAATATTTTTTAACACTTGATTTTTCCCTTTACATTAAACTTATTGCAAACAAGCAATTGCATGTTAAAATATATATTTTTAAAATTATTTTTTAAAACTGTTAATATTTCAATAATATCTGTATATTTGCTTCTTTAAAACATAACAACGTACATGATGAAAAAAGAACCGATTAACAATGTAAGGATTGTAATTCCAATTAACATTTCTGATAAATTGGATTTAGCAAAAAAAGTAAATGAAAAAACAGAAGCACTGGGAGCATCCTCTCCATTGGCATCATTAGATTGGGCAACACAAGGACCTAATATAGCCATTGCCCTTGAAGTTCACAATGAAGCGGAAGATCTGCGCCGAAAAATGGAAAAACTTTACGAACAAAGAGATACTTTGCTATATCCGATTGACGATTTGCTTAAGCAAAGCCGCGATTTGTTAAAAGCTGTTTATCGTAAGGAACCCTTTAAGATTGGAGATTTTGGATATAATGTAAACAGCACTCCTCCCAAAAACAATAATAAAAAAGACGAGGAATAATAATTCTTTTTAATAATTGCAATATATTTTTTTAGCAGTATTAAAGTAAGTTAAAATTACTTTATTATTTAGTAAATTTGCAACTATAAAAACAATGGATATGGAAACAAAAATAACGTTGAAACTCAATAAAAATGTGATTGAAAGAGCCAGAGATTATGCTGAATCACATAATAGAAGTTTATCGGGTATAATTGAAGCATATTTACAATCACTAACTTTACAAGATGATACATCAAAGAAAGAGGAAATAGAAATTTCTCCCTTTGTCAAAAGTATGTCTTCAGGAATAAATATTCCGGTTGATCTGGATTATAAAGAAGAGTATTCTAATTACTTGACACAAAAATACAAGTAAATGAAAACCAAGATATTTATTGACACCAATGTTATGTTAGATTTGCTTTGCGAACGAATTCCTTTTTATAATTCAATCGCAAAGATTGCATCAATGGCTGATAATGGTAAAATAACAATGGTTGTATCAGCATTATCATATAGTACTGTTAGTTATTTCCTTACCAAATACGGAAATACTCAGATTGCTAAAGATAAATTAAGAAAATTTAAAATAATATCTCAAATTTGTAGCCTCGATGAATTAATCATAGAAAAAGGGCTTAATTCAAATTTCAAGGATTTTGAAGATTCTTTACAATATTTTAGTGCTTTAAAATCTGATTGTAAAATATTGATAACAAGAAATGGAAAAGATTTTAAAAATTCTCAGATTCCGATAATGACTGCTGATGAATATTTAATCAGTATAAATAAAAAATAAACTTTCACCATAATTTAATAGATTTTAAACATGATAACTTAAAACTCAACATAAACTCATAAAAAGGCGTTAGCTTTTATTTCTGTTCTAGAAATCTGGTAAATTTTAAGTGCAATGGAAATAATAAGTAATAACGCTCACGCTACGGCGTGGGCTTTACTTATTCATTTGCACGGGCTTACCAGAGCCTCTAGGACGAATACGGTTTAGTTCCCACGCTTTTTTATTTTTATCCTTTAAACAATTTAAGAAACGTCTTGGGGAAATAGGCGAAATTTTATTAATTATTTAAAAACAAACAAAATGAAAAAAGTATTAATTTTTATTTTTGCAATTACTGCATTAAACACAACATTTAGCCAAGACCTTATTATTAAGAAATCTGGCGACGAAATTAAATCAAAAGTTGTTGAATTAACTTCAAACGAAGTTAAATACAAAAAATTTGACAATTTAAATGGTCCAATTTTTACATTATTAAAATCTGAAGTATTTATTATTAAATATGAAAATGGTACAAAAGATATTTTTAGTGAAGAAAGCCCTAAAACAGATGCAATTATTACTAATAATTCAACAACCATCAAAACTACAAACTCATCAAGTACTGATGACTTATTTATGAAAGGGAAAATGGATGCTCAAAAACATTATGATGGCTATAAAGGAGCTGGGACTGGAACATTTGTTACAACATTAATTGTCTCTCCTTTAGTTGGTTTAATTCCTGCTGTTGCATGTTCTTCAACACCACCTAAAGATATTAATTTAAATTATCCTAGTTCTGAATTAATGAAAAATACAGACTACTATAATGGATATACACAAAAAGCTAAAAAAATAAAACAAGGTAAAGTATGGCTTAACTGGGGTTTAGCTTTCGGTATAGAATTAGTAGCAATTATTATACTATCATCTAAGTAAATCTTTAAGTTTAAAAAATGAAAAATATCTTAATTGTTTTATTTTGCTTTTTTTTAATAAATAATCTTTTTTCGCAAGATTTAATTATGCTGAAAGATGGTAGTGAAATTAAAAGTAAAGTTACTGAGGTCAATATTCAGGATATTAAATATAAAAAATATGAAAATCCAGATGGTCCAACATATACAATCCCAAAAAATAAAGTTTTCCTTATTAAATATTCAAATGGTTCTAAAGATATAATTTCAGAAAATGTAACTCAAAAAAGCAAAATATATTTCATAAGAGATACAGGTTTTAATGGATCAGCATCAGCTTTTAAAGTATTTATTGATGATAATTTTGTGTGCAAATTGAATAACAAAAAATATTCAATACATGAGGTCTCTTCTGAAAAACATTTTGTTTCGGTTCAGTTTAGTGGAACAAAATCAAAAGAATCTGCGGTAAAACTTGAAATTACAACAGAGGCTGGGAAAGATTATTATGTTCAGATTATGCTAAAAACTGGTTTACTCGTAAACGATACTTATTGTATAGAAGTTACCGAAAGTACAGCTAAATCTGCAATGATAAATTTATCATTAGATAATGATTGTGAATAAATTCTTTAATAATTTAAAAATAACATTAATATGAAAAGGAAAATAATTTTTATAGCATTTATTTTTGGTTTGATCAATTATACTTATGCTGGCGATAAAGACTCTACTGCTTTAACTGATGGTATTGGTTTATTCTATTTAAAAGGAAATATTGGCAAACTTTTACCTTTAAGCAATTCAAATCCTTCAGTAATTAAATCAGATTACAATACATACAGTATTCATGCTGGTATTATTGGACGTAATAAAAAAAACAGTAAATTAGGTTTGGGGGTAGAATATGAATATTTGAAAAGCAGATTTATTAATAATGATATTACATTGGGTACGAATGAAGAATATAAATTTAGCGGAAATTTCGGCAAGTTTATTTTTCAATACACTGTTTTTTCAAAACTTAATATTGAATATAATATTGGAATTGGTTCTATCTCTTGTCTTAGACCATACTTTACAATACCTGCCAATAAATCGTTAAACGGAAAAACAATTGAAGAATTTCCGCAGGAAGTATCAAATAATGCTTTTATTACTGGAATAGGAATAAATTACTCTTTATTTGATTGGCTTTCTGTTAATACTAATTGTGATTATATCGGAGCGACATTTAATTATAAAAATATTATTCACTCTGAGGATAGATTTATTACAAATGTCTATAATCCTGATTTCAAAATGAGAGCTTATTTTATTTCTTTAGGTCTATCATTACTAATTAAATAATTGATTATTTTAAATTAATTCCAAAGGCATTACAATTTTTGTAGTGCCTTTTTTCGTTTAAATATGCCTTAGAACATTCATTTAGCCCTTTAGAACGTTCTAATCGTAGTTTTGAATAATCATATACCAAATTAGATCATACTTTTACCCAATTAGAACGTTCTAATTGTAGTTTTGAACGTTCAAATCACTCTTTTAATTAGCCTAATCACCTTTTAGAATATTCAATCCATAATTTTAATCATTCCAACCATCTTTTATACGATTTAAAATCACAAAATCAACAGTAAGCAAAATTTTCTTCTGATAAAATTTTCTGATTATCTTCCATTTTGGCATCATTTTTGAAATAATTTTTATACATTTGAAAAATTATTTTTATATAAAAATAGAAATATGAAAAAATTACTATCTATATGCTTTCTTATTTTAATTGGTATGGTTTCGTGCCGCACACCCGAAACGGTAGTAACAGAATCTGAATACAGCATTCCAGCCTGGGTTACAAGTCGCCCCGTTATTACTGATTATTATATTGGTATAGGTATGGCAAAAAGGAACGGAATGAGCGACAATTACATCTCCATTGCCCGAAATAATGCACTGAACGATTTGGTTTCCGAAATTTCAATTCAGGTTTCAGGCAATTCTATGCTATACCAGTTCGAAAACCGAAGCGAACTAAAAGAGGAATTCAGAACCTATACCAATACTTCCATAAAGGAAAATCTGGAAGGTTATGAATTAGCTGCATCCTGGGGCAATAACTATGAATACTGGGTTTTTTATAAGCTATCGAAGAAAGCATACAACAACATAAAGGCAAAAAAACTGGAAGATATAAAAAAACGTGCCCTTGGCTTTTACGAAAATGCTCAACTTTATGAAGAAAATGCAGATTACAGCAATGCCATCATTTCCTATCTAAAAGCATTTGATGTTATAAAAAAGAACCTTGCTGATGACCTCGTTATTTTTTCACCTACCAAAGGCAGTATTAATCTTGGAACAGAGATTTATAATTCTGTGCAGGAAATTATGAACAATATTCAACTAAAACCCAATTCAGACAGAATACAGGTAAGTTTGTCGACACCAATAATAAACGATATCGTTGTTTCAGCCTCTTATTTAAATAAAAGCAATGGCAAAATCTCTGTTCCGGTTTCTAATTTACCTATACGATTCAGCATTGCAAAAGGCAAAATTGCTTTAAACGAAATTTTGATGACCAATACAAAAGGAGAAGCCATACTCGCTGCGGCTAAAGTTAGCAACAAAGGTAAAATACAGCAGATTAAAGCAAATCTGGATGTCGAAACCATTATGGGTGATCTTGCAAAAGACAATTTAGTTAAACAGATTTTTGCTTTCGAAAGCAATATTCCAAGCTGTAAAATAACAGTGGAAGTAGAAGGGAAAAAGGCGTTTATGCTTATGGATGAATTTGATTTTGATAGTATTTCGAAAAGAAAAACTATTGGCAATGCCTTTAAAAAGGAATTGTCTGAAAAACTTTTTTCATTTACCGATAACAGGGAAAAGGCGGATGTAACTGTAAAAATTGCAACAAGAACAACAAAAGGCACTTATCTGGAACGAAATGATTTATATATTGTTTATGTAGATTGCGAAATTTCGATAATAGATAATAAAACCGAAGCCGAAATATTTAATAATGGATTTACAAACCTCAAAGGGATGCAAATACGCGACTATGATAATGCATTGAAAGATGCACAACAAAAAGCATTGCAAAAAATCAGCAACGAAATAATTCCTGAAATGAATAACATTGAGTTTTAAACAGCTGATTTAAATAACAATAAAGATTAAGATTTTTGGCATGAAATTTGAAAAGAAATAAAAATAAAAAACAAATATTAATTTTAATAAACATTCATTATGAGAAAAATTCAGTATTATCTTTCAGCAATTTTAATAGTAATTGCAATTTCTACAGGATGCAAATCAAAACAAAAGATTGCAGATAAACAACCATTGCCAAAGGGTGAAGTATTGGTAGATAACTATTGTGCAGGCGAAAAGGATTTTATGAGTACCAAGAGTTATTTCAGGTCAAGTGCTGTTGGCGAAAGTCTTGATCAGATGGTTTCAAAAAAGAAAGCCATGAGCAATGTAAAAGCTGAACTTGCAGGATTAATTCAAACAACCATGAAAGGTGTAACCGACAATTACGTTAAATCATCTGAGGCCAACAATGTAGAAGGACTTGAAGAGAGATTTGAAGGAAATACCCGGGAAGTAATTAATCAGGTACTTGCCAATGTACGTGTTATCTGCGAAAAACAAACAAAAACACAGGAAGGCAACTACAAAACTTATGTTTGTGTAGAAGTATCTGCTGACGATATTGTAAAAGGTGTAGGAAACAGATTATCGGCTGATAAGGAATTGAAAATCGATTACGATTATGAAAAATTCAAGAAAACTTTTGATGAAGAAATGAAAAAAATTGAAAACAGATAATTGAATCATTATTAATATAAAGGCTTTCGGAAACGGAAGCCTTTTTTTATGGAAAAATTTAATTCAAAGGCAACGTAATAGAAAAGATACTTCCTTCGTTAGGCTTGCTAGTTACAGAAATACTTCCATTATTATACTCGACAAATTCCTTGCAAATAATTAATCCTAAACCTGTTCCCTTTTCCTTTTCTGTACCTTCGGTAGAAAAACTACCACCAATCTGAAATAGTTTTTTAATATCATCTTCTTTAATACCAACACCGGAATCAGTTATGCTAATTTGAATTCCATCATGTTCCAGTTTCTTAGATTCAAAAGAGATACGACCTCCTACCGGTGTAAATTTTACTGCATTATAAAACAAATTATTAATAGTGGTTCCAATGGTATATCTATCAGCGAAGATTATTGTTGCCTCATCAATCTCATTATTTATTGTTATGGATTTGTTCTTGGCATCGGTTAAATAGGGTTTAATTGTACTATCAATAAAGCTGTTGAGAATTATTTTCTCTTTTTTAATATGAATAATTCCTTTTTGAGAACGAGACCAGGTAAGCATATTTTCCAAAATAGTATAAATCTCTCTGGTATAATCAAATAATTCGTCAATATTTTCCTTCTTCTCAATTTCGCTAAGTTCGTTAAATTGATTTTTGAGCAATTGAGTATAACGTAAAATAACATAAAAAGGTGTTTTTAAATCATGTCCGATAAGTGAAAACAATTTATCTTTAGCGGCATTAGCTTCCTCCAGTTTATCTTTCTGAAGCGTGATTAGAGCATTTTTTTCTGAAAGTTCTCTGTTTGCATTTCGTTTTAGAATAAAACGATATAGTACAAAAAACACCAAAAGCAAAATTACACTTGAAACTGCAATAAATGTGTTTTTTAAATAAATCTGCTTTTGAATAGCAAGTTTCTGAATAGTAGTTTCTTGTCTTAATATTTTATTTTCTTTGTCTTTTTCTTCAACTTCGTATTTTAATTGTAAATCCTGAAAACGTTCCTGATTATCTTTATTATAAATACTATCATTTAAACTTTTAAACTTTTTATAATATTCAAAAGCATTTTTATAATCACCAACCTTCGAGTAATACTCAGCAAGCTTTTCACTTGAAATTTTAAGACAACCCAAATCATTGATTAACTCGCCATATTCTTCAGCTCTTTTTAAATTATAAAAAGCATTCTGAAAATCTTTATCATCTAAATAATCGCTGCCTATATTCTGATACGCAAAAGAAATCAGATAAAAATCCTTCAATTCAAGGGCTAAAACCAACGATTTTAAATAAAACTCTTTTGCTTTTTTTTGCATTTTTAATTTTGAGTAAATACTTCCTACACTTAAATAGGATGAACAGAGTCTTTTCTTGTTTTTAAGTTTTTCGAAAATAACAATCGCTTTCAACTGACAATCAAGAGCTTCTTTGTTTTTATTAGTATAAATATAGGCAAGTGAAATGTTATTTAGAGATGAAGCAATGGCGTATTCATCACCAGATTTTTTTGCAAAATACAATGATTGTTGAGAAATAGAAAAAGATTTGTTAAAATCTTTCAGGCTACGATAAATCACACTTAAATTGTTTAATGAGGTGGATATTTTTTTATAATCACCTTCTTTATGAAGAAGTTCAATTGATTTATGTATATAGTATAAAGATTTGTCATAATTATAAATTCGGCCATACAAAATTCCGATAGAATTATACATTTCAGCTGATCTTGACTGGTTTTTTTGTATTTGAAAAAGATTAACAGAATTATTAAAATAAAGTAATGCTAGTTTAAAATTTCTTTTTTCAGCATAGCATTTTCCAATCACTCTATAGGCTTCAGCTTTGTTTACCTGATCATTCATTTTTAGAGAATAATATAATCCGGAATTTGCATATTTAAGAGAGGAGTCAATATTTTTGGAGAAGAAAGATTCGGCTATTTTTATATTAATCTCTGATTTAAATACTTGAGGTTTTATATTTAATTCTTTCTTTAAACTATCTATGGAATTATTACCTGATAAATTAAAATTAATTATCAGTGAAAGCAAAAGCAAATAAATATTTAAAATCCTCATTGATTGATATTAAAATAAAATATAAAGTAAGAAAAACTCGGAACTCAAATTATTTTTGTGATGCAAAAATACACTAATATTTTAAAAGAAATCCATTAAAAAAGGGAAAAAGAAATTCTGTTTTTTTGAACAATGCAAATGAAAACTTTGTTATATTTACCAAAAATTTAAATCAATACAATATGTTATCACAAAAAGTAGAAAATATTTTAGTTACACAAATTGAGAAAGAAGCTTATTCGTCAAATTTATATCTGTCGATGGCATCCTGGGCAGAAGTAAATGGATTTGAAGGAACTGCTCAATGGTTTTATGCCCAGGCTGAGGAAGAACATCAGCACATGTTAAAATTTCTGGGATATGTAAATGAAAGAGGCGGAAAAGCAATTATTCCTGCTTTAAATCAACCACCTGTAGATTATAAAGATATCAGAGATATTTTTACTCAGGTTTTTGAACATGAAAAGTATATTTCTCAGTCGATTAACAACATAGTTGGTGTTTGTATGGAAGAAAAAGATTTTTCGACCAATAATTGGATTCAATGGTTTGTAAATGAACAAATAGAAGAAGAAAAATCTGTTAGAGGCATTATTGACAAATTAAATCTGATAGGAGCACATAGCTTATATCTGTTCGATAAAGACATTATGTCGATGAGAATATCTGCTTCAAAAGCATAATAAAAAGGCTATCTTTTCAGATAGCCTTTTTTATTATATTGATATTTATTGATAAAATAACTAATTAACAATAACCGGGTTTATTACTTTAGAATGCAATTTAACAAGAAAATTCAAGATTATTATTTTATATTTTTAATTTATTCCTATTCATCCTTTTTTATAGGTATTAAAGCCAATTATTCATAAAACCTTAACTAAAAAAGCCTGTAATCCTTTTATTCGGATATACAGGCTTTCATTACTTCTGAATAACATCGTTATTCAAACTTCCATCAAGGAAATTTCCAATCAAGGTATTAACCTTTAACTGTTTTAACACAATACAAAGATACAAAATTTAAAAACAATAATCGTATTTAAGCAAAAAAAACTGTAATTATTTTACTTATTAGAAATACAAAATTCAATAACTTTTCAATCTTTATATTTTCGAAAACAAGCTAGTTAGTAGTAATATTAGATTTATTAGTATTTTTGTAAAAATAAATATTTTATGTTTCTAATTAATAGAATTAAGAATTGAAAACTATTATTAAAATATTAGCTGTGATTTTTTGCTACTTACTGATTGCTGCACATTTGTTTAGAGCAAACATGCCTTTTTTAATGCTCATAAGTTTATTAATTCCATTTTTATTATTTTGGAAAACCAAAATTTCTGTCAGAATAATTCAGATTTCATTGCTTTTATCTGCATTTGAATGGATTAGAACAATGATATTCCTTATAAAT
>CAIZXK010000057.1 GCA_903936865.1 uncultured Bacteroidales bacterium
CCGATCTATATTGATATTATGGTATAAATATGATTTTAATTATAAACTAACTTTAAGTTACATTTGTAAATCAAATAATAATATTGTAACTTTTTAAATGTTACTTACGTAAACATAATTTTATTTACTTTTGTAGATTATTTTTGTAAACAGATTAATATTGTAAATTATGATTAATCGAATATTATTAGTTTTAAAAACTCAAAATTTAACATCATCGCAATTTGCTGATGAAATTGGAGTACAACGCTCAAGTATATCACATATACTGTCAGGAAGAAATAATCCAAGTTTGGAATTTGTAACTAAAATATTAAAACGATTTCCAGATATTAATTCAGAATGGATACTTTTTGGTAAAGGAAGTATGTACCGGGAAAGTGAATCTTCATTAAAAAGTAAATCAGATAAAAAGCCAGTTGCACAAGCAGACCTTTTTAGCTTTGATGATGAACCTGAACATGTGGAAATGCCTGCAATGAATCAGGCTATATTACAGGATGATGATATATATGAGAATCATATTGATGAAAAAGTTAATAGTGAACCATTGCAAATAGTTGAAAATGTGATATTAAAACAAGAAATATCAAAAGAAAAATCGGAAGAAAAAATTCCTCAAATAGAAAAAAATGAATCATTTGTATCTGAAATAAAAAAAACAGAATATAATGAACCGGTTAAAAAAATAAAGAAAAAGGAAATTGAAAAAATTGTCATCTTTTATTCAGATAAAACTTTTAGAGAGTATTTTCCAGAATTAGAATAAAAAGTCAATTAATTAAAATTAATATGTTGGCATTTATTTGTTTTTATAAAATATTAATATTGATTTTTTATTAAATGAAATTTTAAGATTGGCAGTTTTGATAAAAATTGTACTTTTGTAAGTCATAATTATAAAATAAAATTGATTTATGACAGATAATTTCACTATTCTATCACTCCGTCAGCTATTAGAGTTTATTTTTTCTGATAAAATTAATGAGTCCCTATTAGGAATTCCCAAGGAATTGTTTTTCAATCCTTCAGATAAACGATTATTTACACGTCGTTATAATAAATTTCTGCATATTCCATTAGGTGTTGCCGCTGGCCCTCATAGTCAACTTGCTCAAAATATAGTTGGAGCATGGCTTTGTGGAGCTAGATATATTGAACTTAAAACCATTCAGACACTTGATGAACTGGAAGTTACTAAGCCTTGTATTGATGCAGCTGATGAAGGTTATAACTGCGAATGGTCTCAGGAATTAAAAATTGCACAATCATACGATCAATATTTAAATGCTTGGATTATAATTCATTTATTAGCTCATCAGATGAATTTAAATGAAACAGGTACTATTTTTAATATGAGCGCTGGTTACAATATGGAAGGCATTTTGAAAGAAAATGTTCAATGGTTTTTTAATAAAATGAAGGATTGTAGCTATGAAAAACAAGCGAAACTTAATTCGATTATAGATATTATTCCTTGGGCTAAAGATATTGATATACCCAATTGTATTTCTGATAATATCACCTTATCAACCATGCATGGTTGCCCGCCAGAAGAAATTGAAAATATTGGTTTATATCTGATTAAAGAAAAGAAATTTCATACTACTATAAAACTAAATCCAACTTTATTAGGTAAAGAAGATTTAAGACAGATTTTAAATAAAGATTTGGGATTTAATGTAATTGTACCTGATGAGGCATTTGAACACGATTTGAAATATAAGGATGCTATTTCATTAATAAACAAACTTAGAAATGAAGCTAGCTATTGTAAAGTTGATTTTAGCATTAAATTGACCAATACACTCGAATCTATTAATATACGTGAAGTATTGCCAATAAAAGAAGGCATGAATTATATGAGTGGAAGGGCTTTGCATCCGATAAGTGTTAAACTTGCAGCAAAATTACAAAGTGATTTTGATGGGAAATTAGATATTTCCTTTTCTGCAGGAGCAGATTGTTTTAACTTTTCTGATTTGATTGCCTGTAATTTAAAACCAATAACAGTATGTACTGATTTGCTTAAACCAGGTGGTTATATGCGTTTAAAGCAATATGCAGATGAATTAAGCAACGCTTTTGATAACTATGATGCAATTGATTTAGACGATTTTATCCATAAGAAAAATGATGATAATAAAGTAGATACAAATTTGGCTGCTTTGCAAAACTTGATTAGATATGCTAAAAATATCTGTAATATTAAGGAATATAAAAAGGAAAATCTAAAGAATATTTCAATAAAAACACCTAGAAGTTTGGGCTATTTTGATTGTATTGCAGCACCATGTGTGGATACTTGTCCAACCAACCAGAATATTCCTCAATATATGTATCTAACTGCAACTGATAATGCAGATAAAGCATTTAAAGAAATAGTGCTTACAAACCCATTTCCAACTGTTACGGGCATGATTTGCGATCATCCCTGTCAGTTGAAATGTACTAGAATGAATTATGATGAATCATTAAAGATCCGAGAAATAAAACGTTTTGTTGCTGAAAATGGAAATTTAAATACTGAAAATACTTCAAATTTTACTGAAAACAGGGTTGCTATTATTGGTGCAGGCCCTTCGGGATTGAGTTGTGCATATTATCTGGCTTTGGCAGGTTTTAAGGTGAATGTTTACGAACAAAATTCTTTAAACGGTGGAATGGTTCGTTCTGTTATTCCTGCTTTTCGGTTGACAGATAAAGCTTTAGATATTGATATAAAAAGAATTAAAGATTCAGGTGTTAAAATTAATAATAATTGCAAAGTTGATAAAAAATTCTTTAATGAATTATCAAAAAATAATGAATTTATATATGTTTCAACAGGTGCTCAACTTTCAAAAAAAATAGATTTTGCTCCCGAAAAACCAATAAATGGTTTGCTGGATCCATTGATATTTTTGCATTTGGCAAAGAGTGGACAGGATAGCGGAATTGGAAAAAATGTTGCCATTATTGGTGGTGGAAATACTGCAATGGATGCTGCTCGTACGGCTTGGCGTTTGGTAGGCGAGGAGGGAAGTGTTACTATTATATATCGTCGAACGATTGCAGAAATGCCAGCCGATATGGGTGAAATTAAAGCTGTAATGGATGAAGGAATTAAAATTATAGAACTAGCTTTACCTGAATCATTGGTAATTAAAAATGATTGTATAAAAGGTATCGTTTGCTCGAAAATGCAACTTTCCGGAAAAGACAGCAAAGGAAGATTGAATGTTGTTAAAATTACCGATTCGGAATTTACCTTAAATTTTGATACAATTATTCCTGCCATTGGTCAGGATTTAGATATTGATTTTATTGATAAATCATATTTAAAAGCCATTCCTGGTGAATATAAAACAAAAATTCCGGGTATTTATATTGGAGGTGATGCTTTAAGAGGGGCTTCTACAGCCATAAATGCAATTGGCGATGGTAGAAAAACAGCTGAATTGATAATGAAGGCTGCTAATGTCGAGAAATCAAATGAAAATGTGCAAGAATATAAAAGTTTGACTTATAAAGAATTAATAATTAAGAAAGCCAAACGTTTAAAATCTGAAGTTATTGAAGAAATTGCTGTTGATGAACGCAGAAATTTTAATCAAATTAGTAAAACTCTGACAAAAGAACAGGCTTTAGTTGAAGCATCTCGTTGTTTGTATTGTGATGAAGTTTGCAATAGTTGTGTAACCGTTTGTCCAAACTTTGCCAATTATGCCTATCAGGTTGAAAAGCAGAAAATAGAACTTCCAAAAGCAATAAAAACCGAAAAAGGAATTGTATTAGAAAAAGATAAAGTATTTGAAATTAAGCAAAGTACACAAATTGTAAATCTTGTTGATTTCTGCAATGAATGTGGAAATTGTCAAACTTTCTGTCCAACTTCGGGTGCTCCATTTAAAGATAAACCACATTTTTATCTGACTATTAAAAGCTTTAAAGAAGCTGAAAGTGGTTATTTCCTTAATACATTAAAAGATAGAAAAGTATTGATTTACAAAGAAAAACAAACTATTAAAACACTTACTTTACTAGACAAAAGATTTATTTACGAAACCGATCAGATAAATGCTGAAATCAATGCAGATAAATTTGAGGTTGGAAAAGTAGTTTTTAAAGCAAGTTGTGTTAAAGAAGCTTATTTTGATTTTGCTGCTGAAATGTATGTATTGTTCAAAGGGCTTTCACATATTGCAGTTAGCAATTATTAAAAAATATATAAAAAAAGATGTCCTTAAACTTCGATTTTAGGACTTTTAAAAACTTACAAATATGATACAAATTATTGATAAAGTAGTTAATGCAGGCGTTCGAGACAACGCAGTAAAAAGATTTAAAGAAAAAGGGATAGTACTTCCTACTTTTGCTCAAATGAGTAATCCTGATTTAATTCCTGATGAAATTAAAGAGAAGTTGAAAAATATTGGTTTATGGGATTTAAATCCACTTAATCTGTTCAGAATTACATGGAAAAATGAACCTAAAGAAATGGGTGGTTTGTATGGCAAGGTAAATTATATTGAAATTCCAAAGAAATTATCGGGTATTGATGCACGTATTGTGGTATTGATAGGCAAATGGTTTCCAACAGGTGCTCATAAAGTGGGTGCTGCTTATGGTTGCTTGGCTCCGCGTATTATAACCGGCGAATTTGATCCGAGTTATAACAAAGCTGTTTGGCCTTCAACTGGTAATTATTGCAGGGGAGGAGCTTTCGATTCCGATTTGATGGGTGTTACAGCTGTTGCTATTCTTCCAGAAGAGATGAGTAAAGAACGTTTTGCCTGGTTAAAGGAAATAGGTGCCGAAGTTATTGCAACTCCGGGTTGCGAATCGAATGTGAAAGAAATTTATGACAAATGCTGGGATATCCGTCGCAACCGAAAGGATTGTGTTATTTTTAACCAGTTTGATGAATTTGGAAATCCTGCCTGGCATTATAATGTTACTGCAAAAGCAATTGAGGAAGTTTATCAGCAACTTGATGGTACAAAAAATCACTTAGCAGCCTATGTCTCTGCCACGGGTTCTGCCGGAACTATTGCTGCCGGTGATTATTTGCGTACGTTGCATCCACATATAAAAGTAGTAGCTTCCGAAGCTTTGCAATGCCCTACTTTGCTGATGAATGGATTTGGTGGTCATCGTATTGAAGGTATTGGCGATAAACATGTACCATGGGTTCATAATGTGAAAAATACGGATGTTGTAACCGCTATTGATGATGAAGATTGCATGCGTTTATTTAGGATGTTTAACGAAAAGGAAGGACTCTCTTTCTTAAAGGCTGAAGGTTTTGATGATGAATTTATAGCTAATCTAAACATGATTGGAATTTCTGGAATAGGAAATATTTTATCTGCTATTAAAACTGCTAAACATTTTGAAATGACAGGTGATGATGTCATTTTTACATTAGCAACAGATTCGGCTCAAATGTATACTTCCCGGTTAGAGGAATTACATGCCGAAAAAGGCGATTATTCGCAGTTACAGGCTGCAAAAGATTATGAGAAATGCATGCTCGGACAAAAAACCGATAACATGAAAGAACTCACTTACAACGATCGCAAAGCTATTCATAACCTTAAGTATTTTACCTGGGTAGAGCAACAGGCCAAGGAAATAGAAGATCTTAACCAGTTATGGTACGATCGTGAAATCTGGGACAAACTTTTTCATCAGGTGGATAAATGGGACGAAATGATAATCGAATTCAATGAAATGGTGAAGAAAGCATAATGTTTTTAAATATAGCTTATAGTTAATAAGTTAAAAATAAACAACTTTTTTTTGTGTTTACACAAAATAATTTACACTCTCGTGTTTGTAATAAAAAAGAGATTAATTCTAGTAAACGGGAGATACTTTCTTATAGATAGTAGGTTATTTCTATCAGGCGAGAGATAGTTTCTTGTAGATGGGAGATAGTTTTCACCAAACGGGAGGTCATTTCTACCAGACGGGAAATAGTTTCTAGTAAACGGGAGATAGTTTCTACCAGACGGGAGATCATTTCTATCAAACGGGAGATGATTTCTAGTAAACGGGAGATGATTTCTAGTAAACGGGAGATAGTTTCTACCAGACGGGAGATAATTTCTATCAGACGGGAGATAGTTTCTACCAGACGGGAGATGATTTCTACCAGACGGGAGATCATTTCTTGAAAATTATTTTTTTATGATTTATCATTTTATCATTAATTCAATAAATTACTATATATTGGTTTCCAGCTTAATGTAAAATGGTTTTAAGTTATTGAAAAATAATTTATTAAAAATAATAAAATAACTTGAACTATATTGACATTCTTACATAATTAATCTTATATTTGCAATCTGATTATCAACATTTATAAATAACCTAACTAAATATAAAAAATTAAACAAAAACAGATAGCAATATTAGGTTTCATTTGAAATATTAAAAAAAAGCATATCGTAATCAATTTATTAATTAACTAATAAAATATGTCAAGAACAAGAAATTATAGCACAACAGATGCAAAAGCCATAGAAAAGGCTTATACAATTCATGCTTTGGCCACAACTGACCTCTCGGAAATCAGTGCATTTGATGCAACAATCGACCAAGCATTTTTAGACCAGTTAAAATCAGATATCATTACTGCCAGCAAAACCACACCCGACCATATATATCTTGCCCGTTTAAAAGGCAAAACCAATGAAGTGGGATTTCATATCAAACTGGCTGGAATTTACATAAAGGAAGTAAAGTTTTTTGCAGGCAAAGCATTTAAAGATCAACAACATATTTTAGATGAATTTGGTTTTAGCAAATACAGATACAATCATATTTCGCAATCAAGTCTTATCGAATGGATGCAGATAATATTTGCAACCTGCAAAAAATACCAGACAGAATTGATTAATACTGGAATGAATATTATATTAATAAATAATATCGAAGCCAATATTACTAATATGATAAATGCCAACCAAAATCAGGAAACATTTATACTTCAACGTGGTAGCAATACCGTAACACGTTCAGGTCTTTTGAATATAGTATGGGAAAAAATTATGCAGATTAATAAGATTTCGAAAATTATATATGCCGAAATACCCGAAAAACTGAGTCAATATGTAGTTTCTGATAAGGCAAGCCGCAAAAGTGAAGGTAAGGAAAGCTGCATATTATTCGGAAACATAACTGATAGTGAAACCCATGAACAGTTGCAAGATGTTGAAATAAAATTACTAAATACAAACTTTTCTGAAATTACCGACGAAGATGGTGAATTTTCATTTGATGAATTGCCTACAGGAACTTATGATATTGAGGTTAAATACGAAGGCTATACTAATTACCTTTGCAGTATAAATCTTGCCAAAGGAGATGAAGCTGAAAAATCAATCATGCTTATTCCTAAAGCATCATAAAAAATAAATTGATATATTATCTGATTGAAAAAACCTTTTCCGCTACTTTTGGAAAAGGTTTTTTTATATATTGTTATTTGCTTAATGTTCTGAATGATTAAATGGAAGGAAATATATCTAAATTATTATCTTTAGAATCTCGATAAGCCAGAAAATGGAATATTTTGTGAACTTCAATACATCTGTATCCCCAATGACGTTCGAAAAGTAACCTGCATTCTGCAGCAGCATTTTCCCTGGCATCTTTGGTATTACGCTGGTAAAGCAACACAAAGTCTTTCATATCCTGATATATGTCAGCAAGATATTCGGCAATCGAAACTTTAACAGGATTGCTGTAATCATCATCATCATTATAGTCAACCATAAAGAAATCATCATCTTTACCAAGTTTTTCTTTAATATCCTTATATATAACTTCCCAATTTTCTTCAGTTACAAAACGTTCGTTAGCATCAGGATTTTCTGGTTGGAGAAAAGGCAAAGTTGCTCCCTTAATATATAATAGAGGACAAAGCTTTTGAAAATAGCTGATTACATCCTCTTTTGTATATTTTTCAATCCCTTCGGTAAACAAACAAAATTCGTTGGCAACAGTTAACATTTCCAATACATTACGTGATACAGCAGGTTCTACAGATTGTGTCATTTTTATTAATCGTTATTATATCCAAATAATTTTTTTGATTTTATGGCTTCTTCAATATATTTAGGAACCATTTTTTCCCATCCTGATTCCTTGTTTTTAATTTTATTTAAAACAATGTGAGGATAAGTGGTTATAAACTCCTTTTTTACATTTTTAATATCCAATATTTTTTTATTTTCAAGCAAATGCAAAAATAAATATTTAATTTGATTTGGAATAGGAATATTTTGAAGAGTAATCAACTCATTGGTTTCCTCATCAATAGAAGGATAAACATACATTTTCATATTATTTACAAATAATCTGCCAAAAGCTTCAATAATTCCACCCTTTAAATGAGAATAAAACTTTTCATCTATCACATTTATAAAAGTATGCATTCCAATAACGATTCTTAGATTTTTTGTATTAAATTGCGATAGATAAGATACAAGTTTATAATATTCCTTAAAATTTGAAATCATAACATTTTGACCCATACCATTCAATATATCAACCCTCTCGAGAAAATCCCTTTCATGAAATTCACCATCATCCAATAAGTTATTTAGTGTAATTTCACACAAAGCAATTGTATTGTTTTTATCATAATCTTCATCTTTTTTAAATAAGCCATAACTGGTTTTAAGCATATCAAAACCTACATAAGTTATTGGCCTGAAACTTCCTCTGAATGCTAATACATTTTTTTTATACACCAGATCGGAAGGTTCAAATACATTGCCATATCTGTCGAACATACAAGCCTGAGCCATTCCATTTTTTACCAATTGTACACTTAAAAGACGATTATCAATATAATCCAAATGAGGACCGTTTGTATGTATCATTGTAATTTCCAGACGGTCTGAAGATAAATTATCCATCAATGCATTTAAAAAAACTGTTGGATTATCATTATGATACAAACAGGCGTGAATTAGATTGACACCTAAAATTCCTAAGGTATATTGCTGTAAAAGATTATCTTTTTCTAATAATGAAGTATGTATAACAACCTCATTTGGTTCTGTATCTGGTTCTAACTGAAACTTAACACCAAGCCAACCACGAGCATCGTTATTCTTTTTATAATTAATTGTAACTACAGTATTTGCAAAAACAAAAAAGCAAGTTTTAGGATTCCTTACTTCCTTTAAAACACTGATTAATTCATGATATTCAATAGCAAGCATTTTTTGTAAGCGATCTTTGGAAACGTAGCGTTCTTTTTTCCCTTTACAATACAAAGCATCGCTATATGCCATATCATACGCCGAAATTGATTTAGCGATAGTACCGGATGCACCTCCAGCCTGAAAAAAGTTTCGGGCAACTTCTTGTCCACCACCAATTTCAGCTATTGTTCCATAAAACTTTTCGTCAAGGTTTATCAATAAAGCTTTTCGGGTAGTACTTAATATTTCTCTTTCCATAATAGCAAATGATTTGAAAAAATATAAAAATTAAATAGATAACACACAAATCTTCACTTTGTTAAAAAAACTTAATATTAAATAAATTTAGCTTATTATTTTTTGTTGGTTTCAATTTTTAGTGTTAATTTGCAATGTCAAAAAATACTATGAATTTAATATTAATACATGATTTTTTCAAAAAATAACATAGGACTTGCATTTCTCTTTGCTTCATTATTAAACATCAGCAGTTTATATGCTCAGGAGTTTACCAGTTTTAAAGCTGAAAACAAATCTTCTGATTCGCTATTACTTGCTTTAAATACAAAAATTATTAATGTTGATAATGAAGATATTGCTATTATAACTCCTTCATCTGTTCCTGCTTCAAAATTATATCATAACAATTGGAATAATACAGATGTAAGATTAAATAGTGAGAAAATGTTTGATAAAAATGCAACTTATGTTTTGACATTAGTAAATAAAAATGATAATGATTTTGTATTTCCTTTCAAAGGAAAAATAATTTCTCCTTTTGGATATAGAGGTAGAAGAATTCATACAGGAACAGATATTAAACTAAAACTAAATGAAGAAGTATATGCTGCTTTTGATGGAGTTGTAAGAATGGCAAAACGTTATAGCGGATATGGGAATATTGTAGTTATTCGTCATGCCAACGGGCTTGAAACTTGTTATAGTCATCTTAATAAAATAAAGGTAAAAGTAAATCAAGAAGTTAAATCTGGAGATTTAGTAGGTTTGGGTGGTAGAACAGGAAGAGCAACAACAACACATCTGCATTTTGAAACACGTTTTTTGGGTCAACCATTTAATCCTGAAATAATACTTGATTTTGAAAATTATTCATTAAAATCAGATTCATTAATTATTGATAAAAATACATTTATCAAAGCTAAAAAGGCCAAAAAATATAAATACATTAAAAATAAAAAAGGTAAAAGAGTTAAGGTATACATAAATGATGAAAAAATCGATAATGAAAAATCAGAAAATACTGAATTAGCAATAACGCAAGTTTCTGACACTAATATATTTCTGGTCTATAATGATTTAACAAATAAAGTAGATACTTTAACTGTTTTTACACCAAGAGAATCAAAAGAAGAAACCATTAATAAAACTATTTCTAACAATAATATTGAAAAAAACACAGAAAAAATTAAGGTTTCAAAAAAAGTAAAAAATCAAAAAACAGCTATTTACAAAGTAAGAAGTGGTGATACTTTATCTAGAATTGCACAAAAAAATGGTACTACAGTTAAAGCACTTTGTAAATTGAATAAAATTAATGAAGACGCTATATTGAGCTTAGGTAAGAAACTGAAAGTGAAATAATAAATAATTTTTTGAAGATAAACATATCAAATCCAGCTTTAACTCATCAATGTCGCATAGGATGTGGAGTTTGTTGCGTTACTCCATCTATTTCCTCATATATTCCTGGAATGCCTGACGGAAAACCAGCAAATACAAGATGTATTAATCTTTCGGAAGAAAATTTATGTTTAATATTTGATCATCCTCAACGTCCTAGCGTTTGTTGGAATTTTACATTTGATTTGCTAATTTGTGGCAATGACAAGGAAGAAGCTATTAAAATTATGCAATCATTAGAATAAATCAATGATATGGAAGAACTTGATATTTCAAATCAAAAAGCAATTCTTTTACAATTAACAACTATGAAAATGCCTTTTGGGAAATATAAAGGTAATATTTTGTGTAATTTACCAGAACCCTATCTGGTTTGGTTCAAACAAAAAGGATTTCCTGAAGGGAAATTAGGTATTTTACTAGAATCACTTTATGAAATTAAATTAAATGGATTAGAATTTTTATTAAAAGAGATTCAAAAACAACAACTTAACAAATAGCTAATTTAGACTCTTTATAAATTGCTGTTATTTTTTTCACATTGTTATTTTTTTCACAACAAAATTTGTTTTTTCCGTAAATTGGATATAATTTTGCAGTCTGAAAATTATAAATATTCTAGAAAAGTATAAGCAGAAATAATGAAAATCAGAGAAGTTGTAGCATTACTTGATGCAAAAGTTTTTGGAAATGAGCAAATGCTTGAAAATGAGGTTGAATTTGCATTTTCATCTGACTTGATGAGTGATGTTTTAACTGTTAAAACACAGAATGTTTTATTATTAACAGGACTTGCCAATATACAATCATTGCGTACCGCAGAAATGTCAGATGTTATTAATGTTATTTATGTCAGAGGTAAAAGAATTACCGATGATATGAAAGAATTAGCTGAAGAAAATGGCATTTTATTAATGGAATGTAATTATTCAATGTTTAGAGCTTCGGGAATTTTATATAAAGCCGGAATTAAACCAATCTATTAATCATGCACTTCGAATATAACGTCAAAAGTGGAGATTTTTCAAATGCGGGTTCTGCTTCTAGCCAGATTAAAAAGGTTTTAAAGCAGCTGAATGTTGATTCTGTTACAATTAAAAGGATAGTAGTTGCTTTGTATGAAGCCGAAGTAAATGTGGTTGCACATTCTTTTGGAGGAACTATATTTGCTGATGTTACTGCAGAAGAAATCATTTTGGTTTTAAAAGATACAGGACCAGGTATTCCTGATATAACAAAGGCGATGCAGGAAGGATTTTCTACAGCCAGCCCACAGGTTAGAGAAATGGGTTTTGGAGCTGGTATGGGACTTCCTAATATTAAGAAAAATGCTGATAAACTAGAAATCAGAAGTGAAGTTGGAGTGGGTACTGAGGTTAAAATAATGGTAAAATTATCATAAAAATGGATAAACAATATTTTCACCACGCATTAAAAATAAGTGAACCAAACTGTATAGGTTGCACTCACTGCATTAAAGTATGCCCAACTGAGGCTATAAGGGTGAAAAATGGAAAAGCTCAATTGTTTGAAAACCGCTGTGTTGATTGTGGTGAATGTTTTAGAGTTTGTCCGGTTAATGCAATCTATGTTGATCATGATGATTTTAATCAGATTTTTAATTATCAATACAGAATTGCTTTGGTTCCAGGCGTTTTAATAGGTCAGTTTCCCGAGAATATTTCTACTCAACAGATTTATAGTGTTTTAATAGAAATAGGTTTTACCCATGTTTTCGAAATAGAACATACTGTTGATATCTTACTAGAAGCCAAAGAAGATTTTAAAAAGAAGAATCCCGTTACAAAACCTTTAATTTCAACTTTTTGCCCAGCAGTTGTCAGGTTAATTCAGGTTAAGTTTCCTGCATTGGTTGAAAATCTCATTTTACTGAAATCACCATTAGATATAGCAGCTTTATATTATAAGAAATTACTTACACAGCAAGGAATTCCTGAAAGTGAAATCGGTTTGTTTTACATAACTCCTTGTGCAGCTAAAATTGCAGCAGTGAAAAGTCCCGTTGGTGAAGATAAATCAGCTATAACTGGTGTAATTAATCTTGATTTTATTTATAATAAAATATATAAAAGCATAAAACAAACAGGAAAAGAGTATTGTGCTGTTCCTCAGAAAGATGAATTAGATTCCAAAGGGATATTATGGAGCTTGACAAACGGTGAAAAAAATACTTCTTCCGGAAGAGCTTTAGCAATTGATGAAATACATAATGTTATTGATTTCCTTGAAAAAATTGAAAGTGAAGAAATCTCTGATATCGATTTTCTGGAATTAAGAGCTTGCGACGAAAGTTGTGCAGGAGGAGTTTTAACCAGCGGTAATCGATTCTTAACTGTTGAAAGAATGAAAAAAAGAGCACTTTTTTCCGATGAAAGTCAAAATACAGACACTTGTATTTCGAAAGAATTACAAAAATATAAAGATTATCTGATTGATAATATGAACGTTTCGAAAATAATGCCACGTTCGATGTTGAAATTGGATGAAGATATGTCTGAACCAATAAAGAAAATGGGTAAAATGCGTGAAATAATGGATTATTTACCCAAAACAGATTGTGGTATGTGTGGTGCTTCCACATGCCAGACTTTAGCGGAAGACATTGTTATGAAAAGAGCAGATATTACAGATTGCGTTTTTATTCAACGAATTATGGAGCAAAAAGGCAGTATGAGTTTAAATGAGGCTGTTGCTAAAATGAAAAGAATTTGGGGTGATAAATTTAATACAAAATAATATTATGAAAGTTGAAGAAATTGTAAAAGCATTGGATTTAAGAGTTTTTTCAGGAGAAAAAGGACTTTCAAACGAAATAAATAATGGCTATGTGTCAGATTTATTGAGTGATGTAATGGGAAGTGCTGAAGCAGGAAGTACCTGGATAACTTTGCAAACTCATAAAAATGTAATGGCTATTGCTTCCTTAAAAGAATTATCAGCTATTATATTGGTAAAAGGTTTTAAGCCAGAGGATGATACAGCTACTCAAAGTAATGAAGAAAATATTCCTGTTTTGGGTACAGATAAACAAGCTTTTGAGATAGCCGGTGAATTATTTAATTTATTGAAAAAATAATGATTTACAGGGCTGATTTACATATTCACAGCGTTTTATCACCTTGTGCTGATTTGGAAATGAGTCCGATAAATATTATAAATAAAGCAAAGGAAAGAAAACTTGATATCATTGGTATAACGGATCACAATAGTACAAAACAATGTAAAGTAACCAAAGAAATTGGTGAAAAAAATGGAATTTTTGTGCTTTGCGGAGCTGAAATTACAACAAAAGAGGAAGTTCACTGCCTTACGTTCTTTGAAAATCTTGAAAAATTATCTGCATTTCAGAAATATATTGAAATTCATTTGCCAAAAATTAATAATGATGTTCAACGATTTGGTTATCAGTTGATAGTTGATGAAGATGAAAATATAATTGACGAAGAAGAATTTCTTTTGCATTCTGCTTTAAATGTTTCTATTGACGCATTAGCTGAAAAAGTTCATGAATTGAAAGGTTTGTTTATTCCAGCTCATGTAAATCGTCCGAAATTCAGTTTGATAAGCCAATTGGGTTTTATACCGCCTGATATTAAAGCGGATGCTTTTGAAATAACAAAACATTTGAGCAGAGAAGATTTTTATAAACAATATGCTTATCTTAATAATAAAACTGTATTGCAAAACTCAGATGCTCACTTTTTGGATGCTATTGGTGAAATTACAACGCAATTTGAAATGAATGAAATTTCTTTTGATGAAATATCAAAAGCATTGATTGGTGATGAAAATAGAAGGGTGTTAAAATAAATACGAATATCTGTTATTGTAATAACAATGAAAGAATTATCTTTGCATATTATGGATATTATTCAAAACTCAATAGTGGCTGAAGCCAGTTGTATTGAAATTGAATTGATTGAAAGTAAATCAGAAAATATTTATAGCATAAGTATTAAAGATAACGGTAAGGGAATGTCGGTAGAAATGCTTGCTAATGTTACTGACCCTTATTGTACAACACGAACTACCAGAAAAGTAGGATTGGGAATACCATTATTGAAACAAAATGCTGAAAGAGCTGGTGGTAGTCTTACGATTACTTCTGAATTGGGAAAAGGAACTTTGCTAAAAGCTATCTTCCAGCACGATAATCTGGATAGACCCATGATGGGTGACATAGCAGGAGTTATTATACTAACAGCAGCTGCTAATGAAAACATACATTTTGTTTATACTCATAAAACCGAAAGTGGTGAATATGTTTTTGATACAAAAGAAATTAAAGAGGCATTGGATGGTATTAGTATGAATCAATCGCAGGTAATCAGATATTTAAAAGAAATGATTATAGAAAATTTAATAGAAATACATTATTCAAATTAGTTTAATAATAAAAAAAGGAGAAAATTATGACAAAAGTAAAATCTTTGGCAGATCTCAGAAAAATGAAGGAAGGACTTGAATCTAAGTTGAATCTTAGAGAAAAAAGTAACAATCCAGAAAGTTTGGTTCAAATCAGAGTAGCAATGGCTACCTGTGGTATTGCATCGGGTGCCAAAACCGTAATGGAATATATGATAGATGAACTGGAAAAAAGAAATATTGAGGCTGTTGTTACTCAAACTGGTTGTATGGGCTATTGCTATGCAGAGCCTACCATTGAAGTAACTT
The DNA here is from genome assembly GCA_903936865.1 of uncultured Bacteroidales bacterium. Taxonomy (GTDB): domain Bacteria; phylum Bacteroidota; class Bacteroidia; order Bacteroidales; family JACABE01; genus JACABE01. Next base: position 15,540 of record CAIZXK010000057.1, read on the forward strand.
TACCAAATCAGGATGCGGTTGTTTTCGGTTATGTTAACGAGAAAAAAGCTAACGAAATTATCGAAAAATACATCAAAAACAACGAATTGGTTGATGGCATTATTCCTGTAAATTACGAAACAATTAAAAAATAATTAAAGGAGGAAAATAATTATGGCAAAATTTAAAATGCATCTTCTTGTATGTGGAGGTACAGGTTGCCATGCATCACTTAGTCAGACAATTGGCGATAATTTAAAAGAAATCCTGGTAGAAAAAGGATTGGATCATGAAGTACAGGTTATAATGACCGGTTGCTTTGGTTTTTGCGAAAAAGGACCTATCGTTAAAGTGATGCCCGACAATACTTTTTATACTGAAGTAAAACCGGCAGATGCACGCGAAATTATCGAAGAACACATTATTAAAGGAAGAAAAGTAAACCGTTTGTTGTATCAGGATCCTGAAAATAAAGAACATGTTAGTGATTCAAAACACATGGGATTCTATAAAAAACAAATTCGTATTGCATTAAGAAACTGTGGTTTTATTGATCCTGAAAATATTGATGAGTATATAGCTCGCGATGGTTATGAAGCAATGGGTAAAGTTCTGACTGAAATGGATGCTCAACAGACCATTGATATCATAAAAAAATCAGGTTTACGTGGCCGTGGTGGTGGAGGTTTTCCTACAGGATTAAAGTGGGAAATTACAAGTAAATCACAAGCCGATCAGAAATATGTAGTTTGTAATGCAGATGAAGGAGATCCGGGTGCTTTTATGGATCGTTCAATTTTAGAAGGTGATCCTCATTCTGTAATTGAAGCTATGGCAATTTGTGGCTTTTCTATTGGTGCAACTAAAGGTTTGGTTTACATACGTGCTGAATATCCACTGGCAATCACTCGATTAAAAATAGCAATTAATCAAGCAAGAGAATATGGTTTGCTTGGAACTGATATTTTAGGAAGCGGATTTGATTTTGACATTGAATTGCGATATGGCGCTGGTGCATTTGTTTGTGGAGAAGAAACAGCTTTAATACATTCTATGGAAGGTATGCGTGGTGAACCTACATTTAAACCACCTTTTCCTTCAGTATCAGGATATTTAGGAAAACCTACCAATGTAAATAATGTTGAAACTTTTGCAAGTGTTCCTGTAATTATAAATAAGGGTGCAGATTGGTTTTCAAGCATTGGAACTGAAAAATCAAAAGGAACTAAAGTTTTTGCTTTGGCAGGAAAAATTAATAATGTTGGTTTAATTGAAGTTCCTATGGGTATCACTTTGCGTGAAATTATTTACGAAATAGGAGGTGGAATCAAAGATGGAAAAAAATTCAAAGCAGTTCAAACAGGTGGTCCTTCAGGTGGTTGTTTAACAGTTAATCATTTAGATACACCAATTGATTATGATAATTTGATTGCGGCTGGTTCAATGATGGGATCAGGTGGTATGATTGTGATGGATGAAGACGATTGTATGGTTTCTGTTGCTAAATTCTATTTGGATTTTACTGTAGAAGAATCATGCGGAAAATGTACTCCTTGTCGTATCGGAAACAAGCGATTATATGAAATCTTAGAAACCATTACTTTGGGTAAAGGTACAATGGAAGATTTGCAAAAATTGAAAAACCTGAGTTATGTCATTAAAGATACTTCATTATGCGGTTTAGGTCAAACTTCACCAAATCCAGTACTTTCCACACTCGAAAATTTTTGGGATGAATATATTGAGCATGTTACTACAAAAAAATGTCGTTCAAGCCAGTGTAAAGCTCTAATGCAATACATTATAGATGCCGAACAGTGTGTAGGTTGTACTGCTTGTGCACGTAATTGTCCTGTAAATGCAATTACTGGAGAGCGAAAATTAGCTCATTACATTAATCAGGATATTTGCATCAAATGTGGTGCTTGTTTGGAAAAATGTAAATTTAACGCAATTAGTATTCAATAAAATAAAAATATATTCAAGACATGGAAATGATTAAATTAACAATAGATAATAAAATCGTTGAAGTAGAAAAAGGCACCACAGTTTTAAAAGCGGCAAGAAAAGTTGGTATTGATATTCCAACACTTTGCTACTTTGAATTGGGCGATATGAAAATTGAAAACAAACCAGGCGGTTGCCGTGTATGTGTTGTTGAGGTTGAAGGTCGTAAAAACCTGGCTCCTGCCTGTGCTACTGAAGCTTTTGAAGGTATGGTTGTTGATACACACAATATTCGTGTGTTAAATGCAAGGCGTACTGTTTTAGAATTAATGCTTTCTGATCATCCGTTTGATTGTTTGATTTGTGCAAAATCAGGCAATTGCGAATTACAAACAATGGCTCAGAAATTTGGCATACGTGAAATTCCTTATCAAGGAGAAAAATCAACCTATAGAGTTGATACATCGCCTTCTATTATTCGCGATGTTGATAAATGTATCATGTGTCGTCGTTGCGAAATGATGTGCAATGATGTGCAAACCGTTGGTGCTTTATCTGCTGTAAATCGCGGATTTACTGCTGTTGTAGCTCCTGCATTCGAAATGAACCTGGAAAAATCTCCTTGTACTTATTGCGGACAATGTGTATCTGTATGCCCAACCGGTGCTTTAACAGAGGTTGATCATACTCGCAATGTTATAAATGCGTTAGCAGATAAAACTAAAACTGTTGTTGTACAAACAGCTCCTGCAGTTCGTGCAGCTTTAGGCGAAGAATTTGGTTTGGACGCTGGTACTCTGGTTACCGGTAAAATGGCTGCTGCTTTGCGCCGTTTAGGTTTTAAATATGTTTTTGATACAGACTTTGCTGCCGACTTAACCATAATGGAAGAAGGTACTGAGTTATTGGGTCGTTTGAGTAAACATCTGGCAGGTGATAAAAATGTTAAATTACCAATTTTAACTTCTTGTTGTCCGGGATGGGTTAACTTCTTTGAACATAACTTCTCAGATATGTTGGATGTTCCATCAACAGCTAAATCTCCACAACAAATGTTTGGTGCAATAGCCAAGACTTATTTTGCTGATAAAATTGGTGTTAATCGCAAAGATATGATTGTTGTTTCAATTATGCCTTGTTTAGCAAAGAAGTATGAATGTCAACGTGATGAGTTTAAAGTTGATGGAAATCCAGATGTAGATTTCTCTTTATCAACAAGAGAATTAGCTCATTTTATCAAACAGGCGAATATTGATTTCTTAAATTTACCAGATGAAGATTTCGATCATCCAATGGGAGAATCAACAGGAGCTGGTGTTATCTTTGCAAATACCGGAGGAGTTATTGAAGCTGCTTGTCGTACAGCTTATGAAGTACATACAGGAAAAAAACTTGATAAGGTTGAATTCAATGAATTAAGAGGTATGGATGGCATCCGTTCTGCAACAATCGATTTTAATGGTTTGCCTTTAAACATTGGTATTGCTCATGGTTTGGGTAATGCACGTAAATTATTGGAAGACGTTAGAGATGGAAAATCTATATTTCATGCAATAGAAATAATGGCATGCCCTGGTGGATGTATTGGTGGTGGTGGTCAACCATTGCACCATGGTAATAGTGAAATCTTGAAAAAGCGTGCAACTGCCATTTATCAGGAAGATGCAGGAAAACCAATCAGAAAATCACACGAAAATCCAGATATTATTAAGCTTTATGATGAATTCTTAGGAAAACCTTGTGGCGAAAAATCGCATCATTTACTACATACGCATTATTTCGACAAAAGTAACGAAGTATTTATTCAAGAGTAATTAAAAACATTTAAATTCACATTGTTATGGTTAATTTAAAATTATCGGAAAACAAAATAAATCAAATAAAGGAAATTTGCAAATCCTTTAATAACGAAAAAGGCGAACTTATCAACGTGTTGCATAAAACGCAAACGATGTATGGTTATTTACCAGCAGAAGTACAGGAAGTAATTGCCAGAGAACTAAATGTTTCTACTGCTCATGTATATGGAGTGGTTACTTTTTACTCTTTTTTTACCATGATTCCTAAAGGAGAATTCCCAATATCAATTTGTATGGGAACTGCTTGCTATGTTCGTGGTGGAGAAAAAGTTCTGGATGAGTTTAAACGCGAATTAAAAATAGCTGTTGGTGAAACATCAGGCGATGGAAAATTTTCATTAAGCTGCTTACGTTGTGTGGGTGCTTGTGGATTAGCTCCTGTTGTTCTGGTAGGCGAAAAGGTTTACGGACGTGTTTCTCCCGATGGCGTTAAAGCTATTATTGCTGAGTACAAGCAGTAATTTTTTTCTCCTTGTTTTAAGAAAGCTCTCTTCGGAGGGCTTTTTTTTATGTTATAATTAGTTTCATGTTTTATATTTAACAATATTTAATTATTAATCAAACTTATAAATAAAAAGTATTTATAAGTTTGTAAATATGTTTATTACAAATTTAAAACGTTATAATTATAAACTCAGCAGTATATGAAAATCATAAAGCTTTTTAAAAAA
>CAIZXK010000058.1 GCA_903936865.1 uncultured Bacteroidales bacterium
CCTGTGGAAGAAGTGGCTAACTGAGCCCATCTGAATTTAGTATTATTGGTATATACATTAGATGGAATATTAACCTGATATTTATTCCAAAAATAAGCAGTATTCTGCATTTGTTGGGCGGTAGCAGGTGAAGGTGTCCAATATCCACCACTACCGGGAGTTATTGTATTAAAAGGTGGAGTTGGAGATAGATTTCCAACAGGATTAGTATTAGGTCCAGGGAAATCAGTCCATGAGGTACCATTATTAATTGAATACTGAAGATGGACACCTTCAGGAACTTCATCAGGATCTTCACAAGAACCTCCACTCGAAGTTATTCCATACATCATCCAAAATTTAATTTTACACCCTCCAACATTAATAAAAGGTGTTAAATCATAATTCTGTGTAATTAATGTTCTTTCATTAGAGGCTGTTGTTCCAACCCAGGCAAAAGCTCCATTTGGGCCCAATTGACCAGGTACTCCATTATTACAGGTTGTAGGAGGTTGTCCGGCAACAAAAGGACATTGACATGGATTATTAAAAACAGGGTTAGCCAGTGTACTTGTCCAACCTGTACCCAAGGTCATATTATTGAAATCATTATTCATAAGAAACGAGCAAGTTCCCTGTGAATATAAATCAACAGTTTGACCAACGCAAATTTTTACAGTGTCAGTATATGGCATTGCACCTAATGATGCAGTTGCATTTATAACACATTGTGCATTTGTATTACTAAAAGCAATCCCTGCAAATAGAAATATTATTAAAAATTTCTTTAAAGTTCTCATAATGTTATAAAGGTTTTACTGTAAAGTTTTCAAGTGAGAATTTGGTTAACAGATATTTGTTTTCCATATTTAAAAATCTGGAAAATATTGCAAGTTCTCTAAATTCACTACGGGTTTCACAACTGCCTGATTTAAAATCACCAGCATTTACTTTAATGGAAAAATGATGCTCTTTACTGTTATTGGTACAATTACTGCATTCATTATTAATCCATGTTTTTAAATCCCAATCTAATACAACATTTAAATTTGTTGTATTAACAATCTTCAGATAAACCATTTCCTGAAAAATTCCATTTTTTAAATCATTACAATCAGCATATTTGTAAAATACCTGAATTCCACTCTTTTCCATTAATAATGTCCATGATTTTGGTTGTTCTGCCTTTGAAATAATATTACTTGCTTTGCAGATACCAAAGTTGCTGATTATTGCAACTATAAATAATAATAAGATGTTTTTTTTCATTTTTTTATGATGATTTATTGATAAATATTCCAACAATTACGAAGACATAAGAATTATTTTAAAAGTTGTATAAAACTAAATTATTTAAAAAATATTTATATTTTTTCTCTAACAGAATCTATTTTTTGTTGCATTCTATTATCTAGATTTTTTCTTATATCAATCTTAAAAGATGAATATACTCTATTGCAGTCTTTTTCTAATAAATAATATGATTCTTTAATGATTTCCAGTGCTTCTTCTAAGGTTTCTGTTTCAATAATCGTCCCCATTGATGTTAACTGATATTTTGTACCAGAATTATCTAAATACTTTATTATTCTTGATACATAAACACTTACACTTTCAGTTTTATCAGTAGGAAACATTGCAAATTCAAGTAAAACAGACATATCTTTTTTATTAATAACAACTGCAAACTTAGCTAATTTTTGACAATCAGCATTATAAAAAATTGTTAAAATAAAAAAAATCACTAAAATATTTAGAATTAATTGATTTTGTTTAAATACTAAATTTCAGTCCAAATATTCCAGGATGCTTCTGCCTGTTTTTCTAACATAAACATTCCATTAGTAGTAATACATCCTCTTTGTTTCCCTTTTTTTAAAAATAAAGTCTCCTCTGGATTGTATGTTAAATCAATTAAAAAATGTGAAGTTGTGAACAGGTCATAAGGTAATAAAGGACAAACATCTACTTCAGGAAACATTCCTAAGGGAGTTGTGTTGATAATTAATTTATAAGTTTCTATTTCATTCTTACCTATTTGATTATAGCTAATTTGATTTTCATCGGGCGTTCTGCTAACCAAAAGA
>CAIZXK010000059.1 GCA_903936865.1 uncultured Bacteroidales bacterium
AGCCTGTAAACCATTGAAATATGCAAACGGAGAAATTGACAGAGCAATTCAAACCATTATTGTTGCTGCAGAAGAGTCAAAACGAATTGAAGGTGAATATATCTCAATTGACTGGACATTGGCGGGTAAAGGCAAAGAAGCTTGGGTAAAATATTTTCCGGTTGGATTGGTTGCAGGTATCGCTCCTTTTAATTTTCCAATAAATCTTGCCATACATAAAATTGCTCCAGCAATTGCTTCCGGATGTCCGATTATATTAAAACCAGCAAGTTCAACACCTCTTTCAACGTTAGAGTTTGCAAAAATAGTTGATAAAACTTCGCTTCCTAAAGGTGCTTTATCAATTCTACCTATGGATAGAAATACAGGCAATTTATTAGTAACAGACGAAAGGTTTAAGTTGCTTACTTTCACTGGTTCTCCAGAGGTGGGTTGGAAAATGAAAGCTGATGCTGGTAAGAAAAAAGTTGTTTTGGAATTGGGAGGAAATGCAGGAGTTATTATTACTCAAAGTGCTGATATAGAAAATGCTGTTGCTAAATGTATCGTTGGTGGTTTTGCATATTCTGGTCAGGTTTGTATTCATGCCCAACGTTTTTATGTACATAATAGCATTTTTGATATTTTTGTTACTAAGTTTAAGGAAGCAGTTAATAAACTTTTAATAGGAGATCCGTTAAATTTAAATACTGATATTGCATCAATGATAGATGAAAGCAATGCTATACGGGTTGAAGAATGGGTAAATGAAGCGATAGAAAATGGAGCAAAAGTAATTTGTGGTGGAATCAGAAAAGGTTGTTTTTATCCACCAACTGTACTCACAGAAACCAAAAAAGATATGAAAGTATGTGCATTAGAAGTTTTTGGACCGGTTGTTACCTTGGAATCGTATGAATATTATACGGATGCTATTAAGTTTATAAACGACAGTATTTATGGGTTGCAATCAGGTGTTTTTACTGATTCAATTGACGAAATGAATATTGCCTTTAATGAATTAGAAGTAGGAGGGGTTGTTATAAATGACGTACCAACATTTAGAGTTGATCATGCACCCTATGGTGGTATAAAAGATTCAGGTTTAGGCAGAGAAGGGGTTAGATATGCAATGCAGGATATGCTGGAAGCTAAGATATTGATTAAACCATTTTAAATTTTAATATTTTTCTTTTGTAATTAGAAAAAAATATATTAATTTTGCAGTCTCAAAAGAGATTGACCTATTGTGTAATGGTAGCACAACAGTTTTTGGTACTGTCTGTCTAGGTTCGAATCCTGGTAGGTCAACGCATTAAAAATTAAAGTCTTGCATTTTGTGTGAGACTTTTTTTATGAAACTATATTAATTTAGTTTTATTTTCTAAAGTGAAAAACTTTATTCAAAAGTTTCCTAAAAACTTTATATATATAAAAAAAGTTGTACCTTTGATTTCCAAATTTTTAACAGCAAAAAACTAGAATCTTGCGTTATATTAAAATGTAAGTATTTATAAATTACTCATATATGGATATTGAAAGTGAAATAAAAATACTCTTTATAGAAGATGAAACAGATTTTATATCTATCATAGAAAATGTTTTGCAAAAGGGAAATATTAATTTCATTAAGAAGATAGCATCTACAATGAATGAGATTATTTCAATTCTCGACAACCATTCTGTTGATATTATAATATCTGATTATCAACTTCTTGATTTCACATCTATAGACATACTCGATCTTTTATCTAGGAATTATAAAGGGAGAAATATTCCTTTTATTACATTATCAAATTATAGTGATGAAGAAATTATTGTAGATTGTATGCGAAATGGTTCTTTTGATTTTATTATGAAATCTAAAATCAGCAAATTACCGTTTTCTGTTAAAGATGCCCTGGAAATTAAAAAAATAAATTCGGAACGAAATAAAATACAAGAAGATTTACGACAAACCGAAGAGAAATTCAGAAAACTTGTTGATATTTCCCCTTATGCCATTTCTCTCTTAGATTTAGAAGGAAAAATATTGTTTGTTTCTCAAAAAAAGCTAGAAATTTATGGTTATAGTTCAAAAGATGAGCTAATTGGTAAAAATTCAATTGAATTAATAGCTCCTGAAAATCAAAGTAAAGCAAAAGATCATTTCAGTAAAATTTTTAACAATGGAATTATAAATAATGAACAGTTTATATTGTTAAAAAAAGATGGAAGCCAATTTTGGGGTGAGTTTTTTATGTCGTTAATATTTGATAATGAAGGAAAACCATCAAATATTATGGTTGTTTGCAAAGACATAACTTCTGATATAACTAAAAATGAAATAATCAGAAATAATGAAAAGCAATTTAAAAAATTACTTGATGGTTTGCCAGATATAGTATTGATTCATAAGGATGGAGAAATTTTATATGCAAATGATGCTTGTCTGAAAGCATCTGAATATACGCTGGACGAATTAATTGGAACTTTTATTTGGAATCATATCAATCCGGATGATAATGCAAAGATATTGTTGAATATTGATAAAAGAAAAAGGCAAGA
>CAIZXK010000060.1 GCA_903936865.1 uncultured Bacteroidales bacterium
TGCTTGCATGCGCTTTTGTGGTTAGGCTGTCCGTTTTTGTCTGTTATTATTTTCTTGCATTTATTGCCGTGATGGTAATATGTTTTGGAGTATTAGGTTATTTTGGATATGAACTATATCTGCAAAAACCACCTATACCTGAATCTGTTGTAACAAGCAGTGGAGAAAAGATTTTCACTTCCACTGAAATCAAAGATGGACAAAATGTCTGGCAGTCAATTGGTGGTCAGGAAATGGGAACTGTGTGGGGACACGGAGCTTATGTTGCACCTGATTGGTCAGCAGATTGGTTGCATCGTGAAGCTCTTTTCATTTTAGACGAGCTAGCAATTAATTTTGATTCAACAACATATAATAACGTAAGTCCCGAAAAACAGGCTTACCTCAGATCGCTTTTGCAAAAAGATTTAAGAACAAATACTTATAATGAAGCTACAAAAACTGTTACGGTTTCAGAGTTGCGTGCAAAAGCCATTAAAGCAAATATGGCATATTACAAAAGTCTTTTTACAGATGATAAAGATATGGAAGCTACGCGCAATGCTTATGCTATTCCGGTGAATACAATAAAAAGTCCTGACAGAATGCAAAAAATGAATGCTTTTTTCTTTTGGGCTGCCTGGGCTTGTGTAACTGAAAGGCCAGGAAAGGATATTACCTATACAAGTAACTGGCCTGGTGATGATTTGGTTGGGAATCATCCAACAGGTAAACATCTCTTTTGGACTATGTTCAGCATAGTTATGCTTTTGTTGGGAGTAGGTTTATTGGGACTTTATTATGCTAAAAATCAGGATAAAGAACTAAGTAATGAGGTTTATCCTGAGAAAGATCCATTAATCAATTTAAAGGCAACTCCTTCGATGAAAGCAACATTAAAATATTTCTGGATAGTAAGTGGATTATTATTATTGCAAGTTGTAATGGGAATAATTACAGCTCATTATGGTGTTGAGGGAAATGGCTTTTATGGATTGAAATTAGATACACTTATCCCATATTCTATTTCAAGAACCTGGCATGTGCAATTGGCAATTTTCTGGATTGCAACAGCATGGCTTGCAACTGGTTTATTTATTGCTCCAGCAGTTTCAGGAGTTGAACCCAAATATCAGAGATTGGGTGTAAACATTTTGTTTGGAGCATTACTAATTGTTGTTTTAGGCTCAATGGCAGGTGAATGGATGGGTGTAATGCAAAAATTAGGGTTGGTTCAGAATTTTTATTTCGGTCATCAGGGATATGAATATATTGATTTGGGTAGATTCTGGCAAATATTGCTTTTCGGAGGCTTACTAATCTGGTTATTCTTAATGATTCGTGCTTTATTACCTGCATTAAAAGTAAAATCTGAAAGCAAGAATCTGTTGATTTTATTTACAATTTCATCTGTTGCTATTGCTGCTTTTTATGGTGCCGGATTAATGTATGGCCGTCAAACACATCTTTCCATTGCTGAATATTGGAGATGGTGGGTTGTTCATTTATGGGTAGAAGGTTTCTTTGAAGTATTTGCAACTACAGTAATTGCTTTTATTTTAGTAAAGCTTAATTTGCTGAATGTTAAAAGAGCAACTACTGCAGCTTTATTTACTACTATTATTTATTTGTTAGGTGGTATTATCGGAACTTTTCATCATTTATATTTTGCTGGGGCTCCAATGTCGATAATTGCTTTGGGTGCTTCTTTCAGTGCACTGGAAGTTGTTCCATTGGTATTTATGGGTTATGAAGCCTGGCACAATTACAAACTTGTACATTCAACTGAATGGATTAAAAAATACAAATGGGCAATTTATAGCTTTATAGCAGTGGCTTTCTGGAATTTGTTAGGTGCCGGAGTCTTCGGATTTCTTATTAATCCACCCATTGCTTTGTACTATATGCAAGGATTAAATACAACTCCGGTTCACGGACATGCAGCATTATTTGGAGTTTACGGAATGCTTGGTATTGGTTTGATGTTGTTTTCTTTACGTGGTATGACCATAACTCAGGAATGGAATGAAAAAGTTTTGAAATTCTCATTTTGGAGTTTTCAAATCGGCCTGATATTAATGTTGTTTATAAGTGTTTTACCTGTTGGAATACTGCAAACCATAGCTTCTGTTGATCATGGAATATGGTACGCACGTTCTATGGAATTTATGCAAACACCATTAATGCAAAATATACGTTGGTTAAGAGTTTTTGGTGATACTATCTTTGCTTTTGGTAGTATTGGATTAGTTTATTTTGTAATTGGTCTGAAAACCGGATGGTCAATTAAAAAATAGCAATTTAATTTTAACAATAGTTAAAAAATAAATTTTATAAAAAAGGAGGTTGATGACTAAAAGTTTCAACCTCCTTTTTTATATAAGCTATTTACTATTTATTTTTTTCGATATATTTATAATCCTGCATCTTATAAATATTTACAAAATTATTTTCAAATCCATTATTATCACCAATATGCTTAAAGATATAATTGGATTGAAGGTTGTTAA
>CAIZXK010000061.1 GCA_903936865.1 uncultured Bacteroidales bacterium
ATAGAACTATAAAATTGTTAGAAGAACATAAAATTGGTTTGTTTGGTGCAATTACTTCAAAACCAAAAGATAAGGCTACAGCAGAATTAGCTCCTGAGTTAAAAGACAAAGGTTGTGTTTATTACAGCCCGATAGTTGCTATGCGTCAGCATTTTAAAATGGATATTTGCATGCGCCCCTGCAAAACATTTAAAGGAAATCCTTTAAATTTTATTCGCCGCGGACCAAACAACACCATAGAAGAACCTTTGGTTGATGCAATGATTTTCCGTCAAAATACTGAAGGATTATATGGAGGTATTGAATGGACAAATCCAGGTGATAAAGTTTATGATGCATTGATGACTCATCCTAAATTCTCTGAAAATTTCGGATGGTGTCCAAGAGAAGAATTAGCCGTTTCAACACGTATTCTTACAAAAAAATATTGTACCCGTATTATTAAAGCTGCATTTGAGTATGCAAAAGAAAATGGATATAAAGGGATTACAGTATGTGAGAAACCAAATGTAGTTCGTGAAACATCAGGTATGATGTTAAAAATTGCTCAGGAAATGAGTAAAAAAGAATATCCAGAAATTGCTGTTTGGGATACCAATATTGATGCTCAAATGATGTGGTTAACTAAAAATCCAGAAGATTATAATGTACTGGTTGCTAGTAATATGTTTGGAGATATTATCTCTGATGGTTTTGCTGGTTTAATTGGTGGTTTGGGATTTGCTTGCAGTGCTCAATTTGGCGAAAGCGGAGTAGCTGTTTTTGAACCTACTCACGGTTCTGCTCCTAAATATGCAGACTATGATGTCTCGATAGTAAATCCTATAGCAATGATAATGTCAGCTTGTATGATGCTTGATTATCTTGGTGAAAAAGTTATTTCAGAAAAAATTCAGAAAGCAATTGCTGAAGTTGTTGAAGAAGGCAATGTTCAATGCTACGATATGAAAAAAATGCGTGGTACTGCTGAAGTTGTAAATCAAGGAGCTGCATCTACCATACAAATGGCTGATGCAATTATAGCAAAATTATAACTAAAATTAAATCTATTTAAAAAAAGACGAAGCAACAGCTTCGTCTTTTTTACGTTTAATTATAAATTTTTAATATTTCCTATTTTAATGTAATTGTAACTTTGTTAAAAAAATAAAAATGAAGCATTATACATTAATAAGTTTTACAATATTGCTGATAATTAGTTGCAATTTTCAGCTTAAAGCAGAGAATCCACCAAAAGTAGTTCAATGGAAATCAATTGAAAAAGGATTATTTGTTACAGAAATATTAGCTCAAAAACTAACAAAAATTAGTGATTATAAAGTAACAATTCTTAAGATAGATCCGCAATATTTTACATTTCATCTGGTTACAGCTTCCAAATATGATAGTTTACAACGTACTGTAAAAGAATGGTGTGAATTGGAGGGATTAATCGCTGCAATTAATGCCGGAATGTATGGTGGAAAAAGTAGAATAAGTAATGTAGGGTATATGAAGGATTTTGATCATATTAATAATCCAAATATTAAAGAAAACTATAAAGCAATGGCAGCTTTTAACTCGCTGGATAATACGTTACCGCCATTCAAAATTATCGATATGGTTAATGAAGATTGGGGTAATTATAAAGAAAAATATAATTCCTTTACTCAATCCATGCGTATGATAGATAATAACCGAAAACCAATGTTATGGAAACAAAAATATAAAATGCGTTCAAGTATGGTTGTATTAGCTACTGATAAGCAGGGAAATGTGTTGTTTGTTTTTACACGTTCACCATTTACACCCAACGAATTTTCAGATTTTTTATTAAAAATTCCTGTTCAAATTCAAACAGCGATGTATTTGGAAGGAGGACCAGAATCTTCACTATATGTAAATAATGGAGAAATAATTATTGAAAAAATTGGCAGTTATGTTAGTCGAACATTTGCTCATGATAGAAATTTCGAATTTAGAAAAATGCCAAATGTAATTGGAATTAAAAGAAAATTATAATTTTGAGAATATTCAACTAAATTTTTTTCATTGATTTTTCATTTTAATAAATTAATTGTTGTAATTTAGTAAACTCTTTAATTTTGAAGAATGAAAAAACAAATACAAAAACTTTCATTTGCTGTTGAGCAAAGTGCTAATTCTGTTATAATAACTGATATTAAGGGAAATATTGAATACGTTAATAAAAAATTTATTGACATATCTGGTTATACTTATGAAGAAGTTTTAGGTAAAAATCCAAGAATACTTAAAACAAATTTCAGATCTAAAGAGGAATATAAAGAACTTTGGAATACGATATTATCTGGAAAAGACTGGAAAGGAGTTTTTTGTAACAGAAATAAAAAAGGTGAAATATATTGGGAATCAGCGGTTATTAGTCCAATTAAAAATAAGAAGGGTGAATTAATAAATTTTTTAGCAATAAAAGAAGACATCACTTTAACAAAGAAACTTGAAGCAGAATTGATTCAAAATCAAAAAATGTTATCAACTTTAATGTCAAATCTTCCTGGAATGGTTTATCGTTGTTTAAATGATAAAGATTGGACAATGATTTTTGTAAATGAAGGGGCAAAAGAGTTAACTGGATATGAATGTGAAGATCTCATAAACAATTATAAAATAGCTTATAATGATATTATATTTAATGAAGATAGGCAACAGGTTTGGGATAATGCACAAATAGGATTGAATACTAAGGCTAATTATCAGCTTCAATATAGAATCATTACCGCAAATAATAAGGTAAAATGGGTTTTTGAGCAAGCAATTGGAATCTTTGATACAAATGATGAACTACAATATATAGAAGGTTTTATTACAGATATTACTGAAAGAAAAAACGCAGAATTAATTCAGGAAACTTTATATAAGATTTCAAATGCAACTTTAACATCGCAAAGTATAACACAACTTATACAGGAAATCCAAAAATATTTAAGTGAAATTATTGATACAACAAACTTTTTTGTTGGGTTTTATAATGATAAGAACCAAACACTTTCATTACCTTTTATGGCAGATGATAATGATCGTTTTGACGAAGTTCCAATTGAAAATACATTAAGTGGATATGTGATTCAGTCAAAGAAGCCATTATTTGCTACTGAGAAAGATATTGATAAATTAGAACAAATAGGATTGATTCATTTAATTGGAAGTCCATCAAAAATATGGTTAGGAGTACCTTTAAAATCTAATGATACTGTATTTGGAATTATTGTTGTTCAAAGTTATACAAACAAAAATCTTTATACAAAAAAAGATCTTCATTTATTGGAATTTGTTTCTGATCAGATTGCAATAGCTATTGCTCAAAAACAATATGAAGAAAAACTTATTAATGCTAAAGAAAAAGCTGAAGAATCAGATAGATTGAAAACAGTTTTTCTATCAAATATGTCACATGAAGTAAGAACTCCAATGAATGCCATTATAGGGTTTTCAAACTTATTAAAAGATAATACGCTTACTAATGAAGAACGTGATGAATATATTGATATAATAAGCAATAGAACTGTTGATTTATTGAACATTATAACTAATATTATAGATATTTCTCGTTTTGAAACAGGTACAATTGAAGTTTTTCATAATGAATTCTCAATTAATGATTTATTTAATGATTTATATGATTACTATAATAAGGTAAAATCTGAAAATAATAAAAATAATATTCAACTAAAACTTATTAATCCGAATGAAGATTTAAAAATTATTTCAGATTTTAGTAAATTAAAGCAAATTCTAAATAATTTATTAAACAATGCATTAAAATTTACAGATGAAGGGATGATTGAATTTGGATATGAAGTAAATAATAGTGAAATAATTATTTTTGTAAAGGATACGGGAATAGGAATACC
>CAIZXK010000062.1 GCA_903936865.1 uncultured Bacteroidales bacterium
AGGAAATTCTTATAATAAGATTTTTTTTAAAAAGCACTATATTCAAAAATTAATATGGCATTTAATCAGCTATTTATATAAAATAAGAGCTCTAAACAATTTGCTGAATTGTAATTATTTAAGTTCAATTTCTCTGGTTTCAATACTTGTAACATCTTCTGCAGTAACTTCTCTGATATTTATTGTATAAAGAATCCATCCAGAAGGTCCATGAATATTTGAAGCAGTTCTGTCTTCAATAGTTAATTCAGGAATATCTTCTCTTTCTGGAATTGGTGTTTTCATAGCTATCGCATTCTTTTTCAGGTATTCATACGTAGCATCTGTAACCTGTTTTTTGTCAACTGTTTGTAAATATCTTACAATTCCGGAATCACTGGCTGTATCAATAGTCGTTAGTTCAAGCTCATAATCTGCATCGAAGGGTTCTCCGCCATAAAGATTTGCAAGTTTCTGTTTGCCAGTCAATACTTCGTTTAGTTTATATTTAGATCCATAAAATGAATAAAACTGTTGTATTTCTTTTATAGATCCGGATTCAATAGCTTCTTTTGTTGAAAACATTAACCCAACTTGCTTGGTTATATCCTTGATTTTAGGTACGTCTTTAAATTCCTTTCGTAAAACTTCAAGAGCATCGCTTATTTGATCTCTTATTTCCTTCCAATTGACAACCTCTTGAAAAGCACCCAATTCATCAGTTTTAATAATTACTTTTAAATTATTACTAATGCTCATTAGTTTTTTTGTGAATTCATTATCTGAATCAGATTCAAAGTTTTTGTATTTCCATTCGATAGTATATGAGTTTTCCGTCGAGTCTTTTATTAATATATCTACTTCATAATTAATAGTTTCTATTGAAGTAGTATCGCTTCCTTTTAGTTTGCATTTTTCTATTTGAACAGTATAGGTCTGTTCTTCATTCTTATCCCAATATCCAACTACTGACAAAGTGGAATCTTCTTGATTAATTTGTCCGAAACTATTGGCCGATAAAAGTACTAATGCTATTATTTTTAATAACTTATTCATGTTAACTGGATTTATTATTATTTATTAAGTAAATTAACCTATTTGTTTTCAATGATGTATGTTTTTGTTTGATTATGAGAGGTTCTTAACTATTGAATTATTAATATAAGCTAAACTAAAAACTGTATATATTATTGTAAATGAATATTATAAGCAAAGTTAAATCAAGAAAAAGGAAATTTTAGAAGTCCCTTGAAATAAATAAGAAATTTTCAGATTAAAAAAACATTAATATTAACAAAACCAATTAGTTGCTATATACAATACTCTGTTAAACTATTTTAAAATGCTGATATTGCGAACTTTGACAAAGTTATAGTTTTGTTAATATATTGATAATCAATTTATTAAATTTGAATAAGATAAAACTTTGTTAAAGTTTATCGAACTATTGTATATTCCATATTGCCAAAAACTACATTTGACTTAATTAGTAAACAAGGTTTTGAAATATCAAAATTAGTTGGTGTATATAGCAAAGAGCCAAATCCTTCTGTAGATTTATCAATGAGTAAGGATTTACCAAAAACAGTAGTTGATTCTATTTTATAGTTCAATTTATCAGAAAGTTTAACTTTAAAATTTCCAAAGATGCAATTTATGTCAATAATTTTATCTTCAACTATTTCAACTTTACTTATATCGAGACTTGCTTCTCCGAAAATATTGGAATAGTCTTTTAAACTATCGTTATAATCTAGTAAGTGATTACCAAACATATTCAGATTATCCATTTTTTGAGAGCGAAAATTCCCATTTATCAATTTGATTCCAAGATAAATGAATAGGGCAGAAACAAGAAATGTAAAAATCGGAATTCTAATATCTAATAATTCATTTAATAAAAATGAAAATCCCAGAAAAATCAATAAGATTCCCCAAAATGATGTGCTAAAAATTAATTTATTCTTCATGATTTATTATTTTAATTGATTATAAACTCTAAATACTCTATTTTCAAATAAATAAATACTATAATCTAACTAATACCTCTTTCTTTTTTTATTTGCTCATAAGCTGCATTAAGTTTCTGAAACTTCTCTTTAGCAGCATTTTGAATATCATCACCTAATTGATGTACCTTATCGGGATGATATTTTAATGCCATTTTCCGATAAGCCTTTTTAAGTTCTTCATCAGTTGCTGTAGGACTTACTTCCAATATCTTATATGCACTTTCTATGTCCTTATAAAACATTGCTTTTATAGAAGTAACATCATTAATCTGAATATTTAAATACCTGGCTATTTCTTCAATTACAGCAACTTCATCTGCATTTACCTGGTTATCAGCAGAAGCAACACCAAACAAAAAATGAATCAGTTGCAAACGAGCTGCATAATCCATGTTTTGTTTTATTTGCATACATACATCCCTTAATGGAATTTCTTGTTTCAGTATCTCCCTTAGCATCAGCATTTGCTGATCGGTTTGTGTTTCTCCAAACTGTTTTAAAAAGAATTGTTTCACATAATCCAGTTCAGATTTCATAATCTTTTTGTCGGCTTTCATCACAGCTGCAGTAAGCACCAGCAAACTAGCAACAAAATCACCTCTTTGGGTTGGTTGAATTGAAGTTGTACTTACACTTACACCATCCATCATTGAGCCTAAGGCAAAACCCAACAAACCACCTATTGGACCTCCAAAAGCCCAACCTAATGCACCACCAATCCATTTTCCGTATTTTCCCATATAATTTATTTGTAAAATATAAATTTCATTAACTTATTAGTATTTAATTGATTTCAAACTCTTCTTCCGTGAATTTAATTCCATATTTCTCAAGTTCTTCTAAAATCGGAGCATATAGTTCTTTTTTTACTGGTGTGTGAACACCAGTAACATTTATTGCTCCCGTTAGCAAGAGCTTAGTTGCTATTGCCAAAGGAGTTCCAACTGTAATTGACATTGCTGTATGCACATTATCCTCACCAATAACAACTAATGAAGATATTTTTCTGTGCTTTTTCCCAGACAATTCATAATCAAACTGATGCTGCATTACAATTAAATCCTTATCATTTTCTCCAAGAATCCATTTATCTACTAATATTTTCTGCAAAATTTGTGCAGGAGTTGCATCTTTTAAGCCGACTTTAATATTTTCAAACAATCCTAACCATTTCAACCGATACATTATATCAGAATCCATAGTAATATTGAATTTTGATATAATTTTTTCTTCAATACTCAGTTTTTCATCATAAGCTAAAAACATATTTACAAATTCACGATATGTAATATTTTCAGAATTTTCAACTACATACGTATCGTCAGTCATTCCTAACTGAACAAAAACATTCCAAGCTTTACAATATCCGGGACGACGCATTGTACCTCTGAACATTGTTGGAATATCCATTAGATCGTAGGTTTCCCGATATTTTAAGGAATCACGGTTTGGATAAACCTCAAAATCACCCATACCTGGCACAGTAGTTGTTTCCACTCTGTCAAACAATTGATGATAGGGTAAATATTTTAAGTTACCATTCATAATATATTGAGAAACACCTTGCCCGGCAACAACAACATTACGTGGATTCCAGGTAAATTTATAATTCCATGGATTATTATCATACTCAGGAGCAATCAAACCACCGGTTGAGGATTTAAAAGCTATCATCTTGCCACCTTTTTCCTTTATTTCATCCACAACTTTCATTGCAGACATGTGGTCGATTCCCGGATCAACACCTAATTCATTTAACATGGCAATACCCTGTTTTTTAGCTTCTTCATTCATCGCTTTCATTTCTGGAGAAACATAAGAAGCTGTTAACATGTGAACTTTGTGTTTCAGGCAACTCTCTGCTACAAGAGGGTGGAAACGTGCTGGTAACATTGAAATTACTGCATCGGCATTCATAATTTCTTTTTCTTTTTGAAATTCATTAAAAATGTCGAATTCTAATGCTTCCCCATTCGGATGGTTATTAATTTTCTGTTTTGCAGTAGCAAAAGATACATCACCTAATTTTATTTTCCAATTGTGCTCGGTTGAGTTGTCTAATAAATATTTTATTAAACTTGAGGATGATAATCCAGCACCTAGGATAAGAATTTTCTTCATCTGTTAAATGTGTTTTAGATAATTGATAAACTGTATGTTAAATTTATTTTAAACTTGTTTCTGATCTATTTTCTGTAAAATAAGTAATTAAAAAATTATTTGCGAAATTATACTTTTTATTAGAAATAGTGCTTTTAATTGAAATATTTATTTAAACATTTTAAATTCTCCAGTTTAATCATATATAATTTATTGGAAATATTTGTTTTTGTTGAATTGTTATTGAAAGATTATCAGGTATATATGAGATTGTTTGTAATTACTTTCTCTTTAGGATTTCTTACAGATTCTTTTGATTATTCAATTTTTTGAGAATAAAACATAAAAAAGGACTTAATTCTAATTTATTAAGTCCTTTTTATTATTTATTCATTGTTTTGTCTTTTGACATATTCCTCAAAAGTAGAAAAGTTTTTATGGTTTCTGCCTAATGTTACTGCAAATTTGGTAGAACTAATTCGTTTTTGAATATATTCGGCTAATTCTTCAAATTTTTCAACTGGCAAATGATAAATACTTTTATCTCTTTCTGTTATGAAAAAGAATTTTTTAAGTGAAGATTCGAATATTTGATAATCCATCATTGCTTTTCCTATTTCCTTTTTTTTATATTCATTAAATCTTTTAATTAAATGTGCAATATATTCAGATTTGTACTTATCGGAACCTATTTCTCCTTTTAAATAATAATACTTTTTGGGAGCTTGCTTATAACCACGCTGATATTTATCTGAACTTTTCCCATGAACCGAGCTATATATCGGACTATCAGTATTGTTTGATTTATTAATTCTTTTTCTGATCATTTCATTTGATTTTTGAAGTTTTTCGTGTTCTATTAATTTAATAATATTCTTTTATTAAAGGTAATTATGTAGTTGGTTATTTTTTGCAAATTTAGCTACAATTTAATAACGAATTAATATTTCTATAAAATTTTAATTCTATTTTACTTTATTTACAAAATTGTATCACTAATAAGTTTCATTTAGCAAATTTATAAAATAAATACTTTTTTAAAAAA
>CAIZXK010000063.1 GCA_903936865.1 uncultured Bacteroidales bacterium
ATCTGAAGATCAATTGTTTTATTGCCAGCAACGAGGAATTTCAACAGAAAGTGCAATAGGCTTAATTGTAAATGGTTATGCAAAGGAAGTACTGAATAAACTTCCTATGGAATTTGCTGTTGAAGCACAGAAATTATTGTCTATCAGCTTAGAAGGTAGCGTTGGGTAAAGCAAAACTTCACAAATCATATATCGTTAATCGTTATTCTAAAATAAATAAATTTGCGATTAACGATTGAATATTAACGATTTTAGAAGAAATGTGGTGAATGCGAAATTTAAAACAAAGAAAAACAAATAAATGAATAAAAATGATTTAGAAGAACGATTAATTAATTATTCTGTTCAAATTATTGAAATTACAAATAATTTAAATCAGACAAAAGCCGGTAATCATCTTTCCGGTCAATTAATTCGTTCCGGAACTTCGGTTTCGCTTAATTATGGCGAAGCTCAAAGTGGAGAGTCAAGAAAAGATTTTATTCATAAAATACAAATAGTACTTAAAGAGTTGAGAGAAAGTCTAATTTGTTTGAAAATAATTAATAAAGCAAAGCTTTCAGTAAATGAATTAAAGATTAGTAATGCATTAAAGGAATCTGAAGAATTAATTTCTATTTTTGTAAAAAGTGTTGAAACCGCAAAAAAGAATATGGAAAATCAAAAAAAATGAAAACAATACAAAAATAGTTATTCTAAAATAATAAATTTCAAATTTATGGAAGAAAAAGGCAAAATTGAAAAACACTTTGAAAAGTGGGAAAAAATACGTGCTAAAGGTAAATGGAGATATTATTTGCTTTATGGCTCTCTTTTATGGGGTGGTATAATTGGAATTCTTTCAACTGCTTTTGAACTTATTTATTCTGAATTTAATTTGAAATATGCTACTTTCAGGATAATAGTATTTATGATTGGAGGAATTTTCTATGGAATGATGCAATGGAAAAATCAAGAATCAACTTATCAACAATATAAAGACTTGTAAAAATTAATTATAAATTATAAGTTATGAATAAGAAACGTTTTCAATAAACTTTTCAACTCAATAACTTTATAAACTTTTAAATATGTTACTCAATATAAAAAACTTACACGCCTCCATAAATGGCAAAGAAATTTTAAAAGGCGTTAATCTGGAAGTAAATAAAGGTGAAGTTCACGCAATTATGGGACCTAACGGAACCGGAAAAAGCACATTGGCATCGGTTATTGCCGGACGCGAAGTATTTGATGTTACCGAAGGTGATATTCTTTACAATGGGAAAAGTTTGCTTGAAATGTCAATAGATGCACGTGCCTGTGAAGGAATTTTCCTTGGATTTCAGTATCCTGTTGAAATACCAGGTGTTAGTATGACAAATTTTATGCGGACTGCTGTTAATGAACAACGTAAATATCATGGACTGGATCCAATTCCATCGGGAGAATTTCTTAGAATGATGGAAGAAAAGAAAAAAATGGTAGAAATTACTGCTAAATTAACCAATCGTTCTGTAAATGAAGGCTTTTCGGGTGGAGAAAAAAAGAAAAATGAAATTTTTCAAATGGCCATGCTGAATCCAACGTTGTCTATACTGGATGAAACCGATTCGGGACTCGACATTGATGCATTACGAATTGTAGCCAATGGGGTAAACAAACTTCGCAGCCCTGAAAATGCTACAGTTGTAATTACTCATTATCAAAGACTTTTGGATTATATCGTTCCTGATTTTGTTCATGTACTTTTTGAAGGTCGTATTGTAAAATCTGGGGGAAAAGAATTGGCTCTTGAGTTGGAAAATAAAGGTTACGAATGGATTAAAGAAAGTTTGTAGTTTAATTCGTAAAGTTAATTTTAACTTGATAATACTATATTTGTTTAAAGAATTGAATAATGAGAACAGAAAATACAGGATTTCCTTTAAGCGATAAACTTATCAATGATTTTGAAGTTTATCTGCCTGATATTAAAAGGAATGATACTAATAAAACAGTAAAGCTCCGAGAAGATGCTATTGCTGAATTTCATAAACTTGGTTTGCCAACTCAAGCCTTGGAAGATTGGCGGAATACCAATTTAACAGATGTTTACAATGAATCTTACAACCATTATTATCAAACTCCCGAAAAGATTGATGATATTGACAAGATTTTCCAATGCAATGTACCTCATCTGAATACATTAATGCTTGCAATGCTAAATGGTTGGTATGTATCTAAAGGCAATGATCTAACAAAACTTTCCAACGGAGTTATATACGGTAGTTTTGCAGCTGCATTGAAGGAATATCCTGAAATAATTGAAAAACATTATGGAAAATATGCTGATATTACAAAAAATGGATTTACTGCCATCAATACTGCTTTAGCAATGGATGGTTTTTTTATCTATATCCCTGAAAATGTAGAAGTAAAACAGCCAATACAAATAGTAAATATTATCCATCATGAGCATAATATCTGTTTACAAACACGAAATTTAATTATTTTAGAAAAAAACAGCAAACTTACATTAATTCATTGTGATGATTCCTATAACCATCAAAAAAGCTTAAGTAATACAGTTTCAGAAATTTATATTGGAGAAAATGCAAGCTTCGATCATTATAAAATGCAAAATGTAAACAATGCTTCTACATTAATCAATTCCAGCTTTTTCCATCTCGAACGCAATGCCAGAATCTGCAGCAACGGATTGAGTTTGAATGGTGGAATCCTAAAAAATGATAATTATGTAAAAATGAATGGAGAAGGTTGTGAAACAAATATTTATGGCTTGTATTTGATGGACAGAAAGCAACATATTGACAACTTGGTTTTTGTAGAACACTTGTATCCTAATTGCTACAGTAATGAACTTTATAAAGGAATAATGGATGATAATGCTTCCGGAGTTTTCAACGGACATGTTATTGTACATAAAGATGCTCAGAAAACCAATGCTTTCCAAAAAAATAAAAATATTTTACTTACAGATAAAGCAAAGGTAAACACAAAACCTTTTCTGGAAATTTATGCAGACGATGTTAAATGCAGCCATGGTGCAACTGTGGGTCAATTGGATACTGAAGCCATGTTTTACATTCGTTCGAGAGGTGTAAGTGAACATAATGCAAGAATGTTGCTGATGTATGCCTTTACAGATGAAGTAATTCAGAAAATTACAGTAGAGCCTTTACGTTATCGCGTAGAGGATATGGTAAAAAAACGTTTACGCGGCGAATTATCTGTTTGCGATCAATGTGTTCTGCATTGCAGTCATCCTGAAAAAGAGTTCAATTTTGAAATTGATATGACAAAAGTATAACTATCAATAATTTGATTATTTTAAAATGAATGAAGTTTCAAATATTCTATAGCAAATATGACAGCAAGACAGTCAAAATATGGAAATTTTTAACTGAAATTCTAAAATTACTATTTAAATTTTAAACGATTTTTAGTAACCTGCATTTTAAAAATCCTGTTAATCTAATAAATCAAATTTCCCAATTCTATTAAAACTAAAATAATATCGAAATTTTATAATGTTTAACTTTGTAAAATTAAATGAAATAATAATATTCGGTATGTTTTATAAATTGATAATTAAGTTAATGTATAATTCAAATTATTGTAAAGAATAGAGATAATGAATAGGAAAATTCTTTTTATTGACAGTACACATCCGGTTTTGATGGAAGAACTGATAAGTAATGGTTTCCATTGCGATTACTTTAATGATTATAGTCGTTCAGATTATCTTACTATTATTCATGAATATGCAGGAGTTATTATCCGTA
This sequence comes from uncultured Bacteroidales bacterium, assembly GCA_903936865.1. Lineage (GTDB taxonomy): Bacteria > Bacteroidota > Bacteroidia > Bacteroidales > JACABE01 > JACABE01. The sequence goes on from CAIZXK010000063.1 coordinate 3,768, forward strand.
GTAAAATTATTATGGACAAGGAAATGCTCGATAAGGCAAAAATGTTGAAATTTATTGGCAGAGTAGGTGCAGGTATGGAAAGCATTGATTTGGAATATGCAGCATCAAAAGGAATAGTTTGTTTAAATTCACCTGAAGGAAACAGGGATGCAGTAGGTGAACATGCCATTGGGATGCTTCTTTGTCTGTTTAATAAATTAAAACAAGCTGATTTGCAAATGCGTAAAGGGATTCGGGATCGGGAAGGAAACAGAGGGATTGAAATTAAAGGAAAAACCATTGGCATTATTGGATATGGTAATATGGGCAGTTCTTTTGCACAGCGGTTAATTGGATTTGATTGTAATGTAATAGCTTACGATAAATATAAATCAGGTTTTGGGAATGAATTTGTTAAAGAAGTTTCATTAAATGAAATTTTTAATGATACTGATATTTTGAGTTTTCACGTTCCACTAACGGATGAAACCAATTACATGCTTGATGAAGCATTTATTAATCAATTTGCCAAGGATTTTTATCTGATAAATACAGCACGCGGACAAGTAGTTAATACTGAAGCATTGGTTTTAGGAATGAAAGCTGGAAAAATAAAAGGATGTTGCCTCGATGTAATTGAATATGAAAAGTTTTCTTTTGAAGAAATAAATGCAACTCAATTACCTGATGCATATCAATACCTGATTAAAGCTGAAAATGTTCTGCTTTCTCCACATGTAGCTGGTTGGACAATTGAATCGAAATATAAACTGGCAAAGGTATTGGCTGAAAAAATTATTCAATTTTTTAACTAAAAAGGGGTTCTGAAAATTGCTTTTTCTTATTTGTACTAAGATTTAAAACTCCTTATAAATTTCATTTTTAACAAGTTCAATCGCAACTTCAATAGGTAATTTTTCAACACTGGCAATAAATTCGAAAATAACTTTTGCCAAAACTGCTGAATCTGCCTCTTTATCAAGATTAGTTGAAGCATTGTTGATTACATTAATTAAATCATCTTTGGCATTTTTCACTAGTTGCCATGCTTGTGAAGAAATATAAAGCTGTTGCGAAAGATTATGCTCATATTCTTCTCTAATAGCTGATATCATAGCTGTTTGCAACTGAAAAACACTCATGTTGGGTTCACTTACTCTAAGAAGTAAACTACTTGGAGAAATTCTTTCAAGAAATAAAACAATTCTTTCATAAGCTTGCAAACGAACGGGTGTAATAAATTGCTGATTATTCGATTGATTAATCATTTTCATTTCAAGCATTTTTTTCTTATTATCATTTTCGAGAAAAGTTTTTATTAAATAATATGCTGTAAATAAAACAATTATTGAAGGTAAAGTGTATTTTAAAATTTCAAAAATCTGGTACATGTTATACGTATAAAATTATTTTGCAAACCTACAGGTTTTTTCCCAAAATTAAAACTTGTTTGTAAATTAAATAACGAAATAATTTAAAACTTATTTTTTGTTTTTATTTCATCATATTTCGTATATTTGCGAAATATAAATTACCTTAAAATGGAAATAAAAATATTAGGAACAGGATGTTCAAATTGCAAAACTCTTGAAAAAGGAGTTATTATTGCAGTAGAAGAATTGAAGATAGATGCAAAGATTGAAAAAGTTGAAGATATTCAAAAGATTATGGGATATGGAATTATGCGTACTCCTGGTTTGGTTATCGACGAAAAAGTAGTTTTAAGTGGTAGAGTTCCTTCTGTATCTGAGCTAAAAGAGATTATTTCAAAAAACAATTAGTTAATGGCAACAAAACCTAAATTTACTGCTCAACACGAGCAAATTGCACGAATTGCCAAAGCTTTAAGCCATCCAGCAAGAGTATATATTCTCGAAAAGCTAAGTGGCTTGAATAGTTGCTGTACAAGTGGTGAAATGATTGATGATATTCCGATTGCACGATCCACTCTTTCACAACATTTAAAGGAACTTAAATATGCAGGGTTAATACAAGGAGAAATCGAACCGCCTAGTATTAAATATTGTATCAATCGAACTAACTGGGAGATAGCAAAAATGATACTAGGTAATTTTTTTAAATAAGTAAACATATTCATTTCGTAAAAACTGAAAATAACAATAAAAAAGTCAAATCTATGAAAACAATTAAATTTTTATTTATTATAAGTATTATATTTTCGTTAGTAGCTTGTAATTCAAATAATAACAAAGAAAGAACAGAAGTTCAAACGGTAAATTCGACAACAGCAAATACAATTGGGAAAATTTCCGAAAAAACTTTAAAATTAAGTGAAAATCAGTCTGTTATTTTAATTTATAATTTTCACTTAACTAATCGTTGTGCAACATGCAGAGCTATCGAGGGAGGTACAATCAAAACTCTTGAAACTTATTTCAAAAACGAAATAAATTCAGAAAGAATACAATTTTTTGTAATCGATGTTGATGATGAAACAAATGCTAAAATTGCTGAAAAATATCAGGCTTCAGGTTCTGGATTATTTATAACCCGCTTATTCCAAGGCAAAGAAGAAAGTAAAGATTTAACGGAAGAGGGATTTAGCTATGCAAGAAATGATGAAGCAAAGTTTATGGAAATTATAAAAACGCAACTATCAGAATACCTGAAATAATAATTTGTTTGAACTTAACTTTTTAACTTTTATAAAACTTTTTTATAAAACTTTTTTGATATAGTAACAATACGTTGGATGGCTTTCTTTTGGAACTACATGAACGATATGTCGTTGTAAATCAATGAACATTATTGAAATTATTGGCTTAATAACCATTGATTTATTTACATGAATAAAATGAAAATACTATTTTTCTTATTTCATAATTCTTCCAGATTTATTTATGTAAATTCATGTAAATTTGTAAATTTGCGGTGAGAATTAAAAACAAATTCAATTAGATATTAATTAAAAATAAAGAAAAAATCTGCTATACTTTAATTGAAATAAACCACACAAATGAAAAAGTTTTTAAATATAATTATATTATTATTCGCAATTTGCACTTATTCCAACGCTCAGGATAATGCAAAAATACTTAGTTTTGAAAATATAATCAATATGGCAAAGAACCAATCACCTGACGGATTGGTCGCCAAAAACAAATATCTCGGAAGTTATTGGCAATATAGAAGTTACAAAGCTTCTTATATGCCCATGTTAACAATGGATGCAACATTACCAAATATAAACCGTGTTATTTCCAGAATTCCGCTTGCAGATGGTAGGGAAGTATTTCAGGAACAAAGTTCTGCTGATTACACAATGAAAATGAGTTTGTCGAAAACAATTGGCTTAACCGGTGGACAGCTTTTTATCAATTCAGGACTCGAACGTCTTGATGTATATAAGGATTCTACAACTACATCTTTCTTATCAAATCCTATAACAATTGGTTACCGTCAGCCAATCTTTAACTACAATCCTTATCGCTGGGAACGAAAGATTGAGCCTATTAAATATGATGAAGCTAAACAAACGTATCTGGAAGATATGGAACAACTTTCCATAAAGGCAAGCAACCTGTTTTTTGATTTACTGGATGCACAGATCAGGGCAAGAATAGCAAAGATAAATCAGGCCAATAATGATACTTTATATAAAATTGCTCAGGGGAGATACAATCTTGGAAAAATTGCAGAAAATGAACTTTTACAACTGGAGTTAAGCTTGTTAAATTCTAATTTGCAACTTGAACAAACCAAAAATGATGTGGAAGTGAATTTATTCAGGTTAAAATCTTTTTTGGGTATAAAGGATAATGAAAAAATAGATTTACTTATACCTCAGCAAATTCCGGATTTTAAGGTAGAGTCAAGTAAAGCTGTTGCAGAAGCTCGTAATAATAGTTCCGAAACCTTGTCATTTGAAAGAAAATTACTGGAAGCCAAAAGTTCAGTAAACCGAGCCAAATTGGAAAACCGATTCAATGCCAATTTGTATGCTTTGTATGGTTTAACTCAAAGTGCAGTTGAATTTGCTAATGTTTATAAAAATCCTCAGGATCAACAGCAACTTTCATTGGGTTTACAAATTCCTATTTTAGACTGGGGATTGGCAAGAGCTAAAATTAAGGTGGCAGAATCGAATGAGGAACTGATAAATACACAAATAGCTCAACAAAAAATTGATTTTGACCAGCAGGTTTTGATTAAAGCAATGCAATTCAATATGCAATATAATCAGCTGATGATTGCTTCTAAAGCGGATACCATAGGAGCTAAGCGCTTTGAAGTTACAAAAGCCCGTTATATGATTGGTAAAGTTGATATTACCGAACTAAATATTGCAATGACCGAAAAAGACAGAGCTACTCAGGATTATATTGCAGCTTTGCGTTCTTTTTGGAATACTTATTATGAAATTCGTAAGCTTACGCTTTTTGATTTCGTTGCAAACAAGCAACTTAATGTTGATTTTGATAATTTGAAATAACGAAAAAATTAGTATCAACGTTTTTTTACCAGAAGAAAAGACAGAAAGCAAAACGAATACAAGCAGTAATAACAAGAAATACAAAAATTAAGTATTTTAAGGACATAGCAAATCGGAAATAAGCAGGGTATTTAGATTAATATCAGATAACCTGAAAAGCTATAACCCGTTTTAAAGCCTTTATTTAATATGAAATCATAACATTACATAAAAGAACCTTATTGATTTTGGCAATAAGGTTTTTACGTTTTTATGATAAGATTTTATAAAGTTAAATAAATAGAACCCTTTATATAAAATCCTTTGATACCAAATAAATGGGGTACATCGGGTTCGTCAATATAAGTTAAGCGATGATAAGCGGTGATTCTAAATAGTTTAAAAAGATTCTCAATACCCCAGAATGCTTCAATATAGGGTTTATCAAATTGCATCACTCCAAAATGAGTTATTTTTTTGCCATTAAAAGTTTCGGCCATAATACCATTGGGATTACTGCTTGTTTTGAAATTATTTTTATCACTCAAAGAAGAAAAAATAAAGTTAGCACCAATTATTTCTCTTAATTTCAAACGCTTTAACAAAGGTATCCTGTTGAAAAACAAACCCTGAAAGTGATGCATTACCATACCTTCTATTGATTGGTCTGCAGCAAATTCAAGATAATTCACCATATTGTAACTTCTTTCGCTTTCAAAGAAAGTTTCATTGCCCTGAAAAATAACACCTAAAGAATATGGAACTTTTCCAAAAACCTTAGTAGCAGTAATGGAATAATTGGTTTGTCCTAAAGCTCCCAATTTCCATTTACGACCAACATTCAGAGATACTTTGTGGAAATTAAAATCGCTTCCCAAAACTCCCTTTAAGCCTAATGTATATCTAAATGTCCATACATTTCCTTGTTTTGCAGAAATTCCGATACGGTAATTATCCTTTGACAACCAAATGTTTTTTGGTGCATATTGAAAGCTATAGCTTATGGTAGAAAGTTTATATGATTGGGAAAGAGTACCATCCGATTTATAGTAAGCAAAATTAAAATCACCCTGTGGATTAAAGTCTTTTGTTTCAAAAACTATTTTATGATTTAATCCTTTACCCCAATCCGATTCGAACCATAAACGATTGGTATAGTTCAGACTGCTTTTGTCGAGATAACCTAATTGAGAAGACAGTGAAAACATGATATTTACGAAAATATGCGATTCCAAAAATCCAGGATCAATACCCAAACGTTCAACATCGAAACTACGTTTTAATCCGATTTTTGTCCAGGTTTTTCTTGATAAAAAATGTTCGACCTGAAAATTATACTTCCATTTTTCGTCTTTGGTACCATAAGCAGCATGAGTTTGTAATATCCAGTATTTGCTGAAATCGGTATTGGTACGAAGATTTAACTGAAATCTGTTTCCTTCATTTTTGTTATGTCCATACAAAGTAATCCAGTGACCAACATCAATTTTCCCAACTTTATAAAAGCCTTCCCAGGCGGTATTTATGAAAACCCGCCAAAATTTAATCCTTGGTGAATTTCTGATGGTATCGATTGCTGCATAAGCTCTTTCCATAACCGTTGAATCGTTTGCACGTTCCAATCGTTGTTTTTTCCAATAGTCATTGTTGTAATCCATTGAGTTTTGAACTACTTCCAGGTTATCTCTATAGAAGTCGGATTCTTTAGGCTTATTTGTTATGAATTTCCTGTTTGTTATGTTGAATTTCATAATTACGCCCACAGAATTCTCTGTAAATTCAGTAATATCTACCAAAACTCTGGTTTTTTCAGGAACATAAGCACCAGCTTCTGTTACAATATAATCCTGTTGAATATTATATCTTTCAATAAAGTTTAAGTTAGCTCCTTTGCCAATTTCAACAGAAATTCTTTTAAGAGCAAATGTAGAATCTGAAATCCACATTTTGCCATTAAATGCCAAATCTTCCTTACGTTTTGCCTTTACCTTTAATTCAAAACAACTATGTCCATCAATAACAACTGTATCCATAATATAAAGCTCGTAAAATCCCAAAGCTCCGCGGGCAATTGGTGAAATAAAACTACGATCGAATATTTTAAGCCAGTTATCATAAAAATTGTATTTCTGGAATGAAGATCCCAAAAATTGAGCAAATAATTCAGGACTATCCACCAAAAGTCCAGTAAGTTTATTGGCGTTGATAACTTCTTTGTAGCGAATAGGATTTCCTAATGTATAAACGTCAGCAATTGATTCTGAAACTAAAAAAGGAAGTATAACCTTACCATCTTCACCGGCTGCTTTTTTTAAGCTATCAAAAACCGCTGCAAAAGGCTTCATTGTTCGGTTATTTCGAAATTTATCCGATATATTATCAATTGAGATATCTACATTTACATAACTTTCGTACTGCAAAGCATCCAGATTCACCATATTATAAGCATCTTTACGTTTCCATACTTCACGTAAAATACCCCATGATGGATTTTCGCCAGCTTCAATCAATACTTCTCCCAGGCTAAAGGAAGTAGGAGCTAATTGAAAATCAATAACCTGATTTTGATTTTTTTTTATTTTCTTGGATTTTGTTATGTAACCCATCACTTTTACAGTGAGTGAATCAGTTATACTCCCATTTTTTAAAGTGTAGTTGCCGTTGAAATCTGTAGTAGATCCATTGGTTGTGCCTTTAAAAAAAACATTTGCAAATGGAATGGGTTCATTAGTATTGGCATCTGTTATTTTGCCTGAAATTACAGATTGCTGGCCTGAAACCACCATTGACAAAATTGTAAAAATAAGTATTGTTGTTATTTTCTTCTTCATTTAGTAACTTAATAAACGATTTTCTGAAATTAATCTGTAAAAATAAATTCTGTATTTTTTCTTTTTTCACTTAACTTTTCTAAGTTAAAGCCATTTTTCTGCTTTATACCAATCCGTTGCTTCTTTTACACCATCTTCAAGATAGTAACTGGCTTTAAAACCAAAATCCTTTTCAATGTCCGAAATATCACAGAGCCAGTTACGGGCTTTCAAGACATTGTATTTATCTCTATTTAAAGTAGGTACTTTGCCAATCCAGCTATTGGTAGTTTCAAGTATTATAGCTATCAACTTTACTATAGCAAGTGGTACAAAAAGTTTAACTGTCTTTTTATTAAGGATTTTCTTTGTAATTTCTGCAAATTCCTTTGCTGTATAGCATTTGCCATCGCTAACAAAATAAGTTTTGCCGGTAATAGGGGAGGAGATAGCTTTGAAAACCACATCTACAAAATCCCTTACATAAATAAAAGTTAGATACTGTTCTTTTAAACCGATATAAGGCTCAATTCCTCCATTTATGGTTTTGAAAAAAACGAAATAATCTTTTTCACGAGGTCCGTAAACTCCTGTTGGACGCAATGTAATTACTGGAAAATCAATGAGTGAATTGATATATTTTTCAGCATTTAGCTTGCTGATACCATATAAAGTATCAGGATGTGGCTGGTCGCTGCTTTTTACAGGAACAGTATCCGAATCTTTCCCTGGTCCATGTGCTGCCATACTGCTGACAAAGATAAATTTTTCGGGCAGACATTTACTTTCCAGTAATGCTTCAACAAGATTTTTTGTTGCCTGAAAATTTACAACTTCAAAGTCGGTTTTTTTCTGAGCTTTGGTTAAACCTGCTGCATGAATGATATAATCGAATCTGTGTTCACTTAGTTGATGTTTTAAGGATGTTTTATCCGACAAATCCAGATTAATAAATCGGATACGCTCATCTGTAAGGTATTGTTTGCTACTTGAATTTCTTATACCTGCATACGTATCGTAACCCAGTTCGAGGGCTTTTTCAACAATAAAACTCCCTATAAAGCCACTGGCTCCGGTAATTAGTATTTTCTTCATTCGTAATATTTTATAAGTACTTATTAATACTTAATATGTTGCTTGTTTTTTTTGCAAAAATACAATTTTTTTCATAGTTTATTGCTTGTATAATAACTGAATAATAGATTAAGTGAATAATTTTAAACGGATACAAACCAACTAACTTTAAAATTGCAGAAAATAAGCTAGTGTTTATGCCGTTTTCTAAATAAAAAAAGTAAATAGATGCTTTAAAATTAGTTTTCAACAATATAATTTTAAATTAATTAATTGTAAATTTGTAAAGTCATTTGTTGATTCATAGATATTACTTTTTATGAAAAGCTTATTTAGAATAAAAATAAACTAACTGATGGTCAATACTTTTTAAAAATTAATTGTTATATCTTATTAAAAATCTTTAATTAACTTTTTTAAATGAAAAATAAAGAAATTCTATCAATAATTTCAGCAATAATACTGGTTGTATTAATAAGCTGCAAGCATGAATCCATACCTCCTGTTATAGATGATACCACAGTTCCTTCAGGAATTTGTTTTCAGGATGAGGTATTGCCTGTTATACAATCAAATTGTGCTTATAGCGGTTGTCATGCAGCCGGTGGAGAAGATCCTGATTTGAGTACTTACAGCAGTATAAATCAATTGGTAAATGCCGGCGACCCTCAAAACAGCAAATTATATAAATATGCAATTGGTAGCGAAATGCCTCCTACTCCTAAAACACCATTAAATCTGGAACAAGTTACTTTAATATATGG
>CAIZXK010000064.1 GCA_903936865.1 uncultured Bacteroidales bacterium
AATTTTTGCCATTTGTTTAATTTTCTGACCCTCAAAGATAATACAATTATAATTTCCTTTGGCATATTGGCTGCAATTAATTGCAATAAACATTTTTTTCTTGCAATACTTACCTTGATGTTTTCAAAATAGTTTTTTATTAATTGTTATATAGTCATTATTTTGATATTAAATTTAAAAATAGTGATAAATTATATTATTTGTGATTAGTATTCAAAATGTAATTATCTGTTTATAATCAAATTTACAGTACTCTATATATGAAACTATGCCCGAAAAACTTTCCTGAGGTATATCCACCACCGGAAATGCATCAGGTAAACTTATCTGAGGTATATCCACCACTCGAAATGTATCGGGTAAACTTATCTGAGGCACTTCAACCAACAGAAAGGCATCAGGTAAACTTATCTGGGGCACTTCCACCACCGGAAATGCATCGGGTAAACTTTCCTGAGACATTTCCACCGTCGGTAATACATCGGGTAAACATTCCCGTGGCATTTCCACCACCAGAGTAGATTCAGGGAAACTTTCCTTAAATAATTCCATTACAAGAGTTGGACTTCTGTAACATCTTTTGTTCAACTCCTGCAAAACAGAAATCTCACTCTAGTATTATTGTCATAAGGTCTGAAAAATGGCAAATAAAAATTGTTAATTTTTCATTTTAATTTCACTTTCATTTTCAATCACTTATTTTCCCAACACATACGAGGCGTAAAAAAAGCATTATTATTCCATTTTAAACATCTAGTAAACTAGATATGTTTTTTTAGGGGGTATAAAATTGATGTTTTTCAGGGTAGTAAAAAAGGATTTTTTTAATGGATTTTTGGGTTGATATTTCGGTAAACTTTTTAGTAGCTGCTATTGCCAACTTTGACAAAGTAACAATCTGCTGCATAATATATTAATAAGTAGTTGAATCTTTATAAGTAAAACTTTGTCAAAGTTTTACGAACAATTGCGGGTTAAAAATGAAAATAAAAATCCTGATTCCGGCTTTAGGGAATAAGGGAAAATTAGTTTTAAAAGTTTCATCAGAAAATAAAATCAGCATACAACTAAAATAAAAAAACTTTACTACCTTTGTATTATAAGTAGTAAACAGTATATAATATCATATTTTATTATATCAGAAATTATGGATTAAAACATTAGAACGCGGATGATACGGATACGTTCCGTAAACGCGGATTATCACGGATTTTTCACAATAATTTGATTTGCAACTGGTAAAAATCCGTTTTTTTCAGCGTTTCCCTCAGAGATCAGCGTTATCCGCGTTCCAACATAAAATTTTAATAATTAATACGTTAGTTTATATGTAACAATAGATAATTCTTAGTACTTAGCATTAAAACCATGCAACAAAAACTTAATTCAACGCATTTAAAGAGTCTGTGCGATTTCCGGCATCAACTGCATTCCTTGCCCGAACTATCGGGCAACGAAAAGCAAACGGCCGTGCTTATTACCGAAAGATTAAGCAAACTAAGAAACATTAACCGTATTACCAATGTGGGTGGTTATGGAATACTAGCCATTGCCGATTCGGGAAAGAAAGGAAAAACAGTAGTTTTCAGAGCCGATATGGATGCACTTCCCATTAAGGAAATCAATGGGTTTGAATATAAATCCCAACACGAATATATTTCGCATACATGCGGACATGATGGTCATCTTACCGTTTTGTGCGGTTTAGCCGAATTGCTTAACAAAGAGCTCCCCAAATCGGGAAAAGTCATTCTGCTTTTTCAGCCTTCCGAAGAAGATGGAAAGGGAGCCTCCAATGTATTGAACGATGCTGAATTTAAAAACATCGAACCCGATTATGTATTTGCTTTTCATAATCTTCCAGGCTTTCCTCTTAAGCAGGTTGTAATCAGGGATAATGTGTTTTCGGCATCTGTGTTGAGTATGATTTTCAAACTGCAAGGCAAAACATCGCATGCTGCCGAACCAGAAAACGGAATAAATCCTGCATTTGCCATTGCAGAAATTATTTTTACAATTAAAGAATTGACGAATAACGATACAGACAGTGAGGCATTGTTTATGGCAACTCCCGTATATTCACGCATTGGCGAAATAGCTTACGGAACTTCAGCAGCTTATGGCGAAATACATTATACCTTCAGGGCTTGGGAAAATAAGTTGCTGGAATACCATATCAGCAATATAAAAAATGAAATTGCAACAATAGCTCAAAAACATCAACTGATACTAAGCACCGAAGTTGTCGATCAATTTCACAGCACTAGCAATCATCCTTCGGCAAACCAGGTATTGAAACAAAGCTGTATTTCCAATAATATTGAGTACACGGAAATAGAAAAACCATTCCGGTGGGGAGAAGATTTCGGATTGTTTACACAAAAATTCAAAGGGGCTTTGTTTGGAATTGGAGCCGGCGAAAACTGTCCGGCCCTGCACAATGCCGACTATGATTTTCCCGACGAAATTATAGCTTGTGGAATTACTATTTTTCAAAGCATTAGCCAGCTGATTAACAAATAAAATTAGGGTTAACACAAGGTTTTAAGTTTTATTAACAGGCATTTATACAAAATAAAACTTAATTTTGAAATCGAATTTACAGCAATATGAATCCTGTTTTTAGTAAATATACAAAAAAATTCTTCAGTTATTTCCTTCAGGGGCTATTATACATAACACCTTTAGGAGCAACTGTTTTTGTAATTTATATTACTTTTAACTTTATCGATGGCACCGCTAATTCAATATTAGAGTCGTTGTTTAAAGTAAAAATCCCCGGACTTGGCATTGTATTAATGCTCAGCATTATTGCCGCCATTGGTTATTTCGGAAAAACCATTTTTGCACAACCACTTATACTTTTAATTGACACAATATTAGAGAGAGTCCCTTTCTTAAAAATCATTTATTCATCTACCAAGGATTTTATGTCGGCATTTGTCGGACAAAAGAAAAAGTTTACCGAAGCCGTAATGGTAAGGATGAATAAAGATACTGATATTTACAAGCTGGGTTTTATCACACAAAAGGATTTAACCCAGATAGGGATTACAGAAGGATACGTAGCTGTTTATTTGCCTCACTCCTACAATTTTTCGGGAAACTTATTTATAGTTCCTGTCGAAAATGTAACAGCAATCAATGCACCATCCACCGAAATCATGAAATTTATTGTTTCGGGAGGTGTTACAGAAATTAATAAAAAAGCAGAAAATGAAGAAACCTAAAATACTTATTACCAATGACGACAGCGTAGATGCTCCCGGCATTCGTAAATTAATTTCCATCATGCGGAATATAGGAGATGTAGTGGTAGTTGCACCCGACAAACCGCAATCGGGTATGGGGCATGCCATTACAGTATCAAATCCATTGCGTTTAAAGAAAATATGTATCGAAGAAGGATATGAAGAATACAGTTGCAACGGCACTCCCGTTGATTGCGTAAAACTTGCCGAAAAAGCAATTATCAAGGGACATCCCGATTTGATAGTTTCCGGTATTAATCACGGTTCCAATGCCTCAATTAATGTAATTTACTCCGGC
>CAIZXK010000065.1 GCA_903936865.1 uncultured Bacteroidales bacterium
AAGAGTCCCCGAAACCGAAATTAATGACCCTTCTAAAAGTCTTACCATGTCAGCCTTTACCTGAGGATGGCATCGTTTTGTTCCGTTTACTGGTATCAGTTTAGATCAGGGCCAAAAGTGCTGACCATCAGGCAACCACTGTGGACGATGCCACTGAAGCCTCAGCAGGATGGTATTGGCAGTTTAATAGAAAGCAAGGATATAAGCATGATGGCACTACCCTTACCCCATTATGGAATAATGCTGAAATCAAAGAGAATTCAGATTGGATTTCGGCTAACGACCCGTGTTCTATTGAGTTGGGCAGTAGCTGGCATGTTCCTACTTATTCTGATTGGAACAATGTGAATTTAGGTGGGAAATGGACCCGTAGTTACGATGAATGGAACTCTGGTTTAAAGATCCATGCTGCTGGGAACCTCTATGATGGTTTGCTTATCGGCCGGGGCTCATACGTCAACTACTGGAGCAGTACTCAGCAAGATGCCAGAGTCGGCAGTGAGTTCCGGCAAAACTCCTACAAGAATAAAGGCTGTACCCTTCGCTGCATTAGAGAATAGAAGCCATTTTGAATATCAGTTTTACTTAAAGGTGTTTTTTTATGCATTAAATTAGGAAACCATTAATCTCTAATAAAATGGCAAAATTCATACTAATAAAGGACACATATAACCCTCTTACCACTCAAGGCGAAGGGTTGAAATTTATAAATGTGGATCACATAATTCACATAACAAAATATCCAAATTTAACTAACAAACGAATTTCGACTATTAAATCAAGAATAAAACTTTCTGATGGTGAGATTTTAGATGTCAAAGAAACTATTAAACAAATAAGTAACCAAATAAGGTCAAGTAAGGCCAAATTTCCCAAGTAATCAATGAAGTCTCTTCAACAATAAAAAAAAAAAAACGGTTTGTAAATCTAAAAGACCAAACACATAGATATTATTTAACAATTCCGATATGAAAACAAAAATGCTATTTTTCATTATTACACATTTTTTTGTCTTTTCTTTAGATTTAAGCGCACAATCAACTATTCCAAAGGGTAAAGCACAACTGATTGAATTTACTAATGCAAATGCTAAGTTTACTGTTCCTGAAGGTAAAACCTGGGTCTTATATAATGTTTTTTCTGATTATGTTGTTGATGGTGTTATGAAAACTGATGATTACACCAAAAAAATCGTATTTAGTGATGATAAGCCTGTCCGCATTTTTCTGAAAGAATTAAATGGCGTTGAAAAAACAAATTACTTAATGAATGTCTATGGTACTCAATTTTATCATTCTAACACATTTTCAACCGGAATATCATATCCCCTTCTTTTTCCAGAAAAAACATCTTTTGGTTTGATTCTTCTTAAAGGCAGTACTGGCTATCTTCAACTATACAATGGGGCCGGTTATATCTCTTTGATAGAGGTCGATAACTGAATATTTATGCATATTCACAAGTAAAATTGTTGAGAAATGGAATACTTTTATAAATTGGACTCCTTGAATAATATAAGCAAGGAAAATGACATTAAAGGAATTTATTTATGGGGGGTAGTAAACGGTTCAAAATGTATTCCCCTATATGTTGGGAGACGAATTAAAATTCATGAACGAATATTTCAGCATTTATGTCGCTGGCGTGGAGGAGAATATAGAATCCCAGCTTGGGATGATATAGTAAATCCAAACCCTGTCTCTATTCCATTCACGAAAAATCCGAACTTATTATATATTCCTTATGGCCCATTAGTTTATGAGGATTTTCTGACTAATAAGGATGTTCAGTTCACTATTCAAAAGGTATTAGACAATTTTTTCTGTTGTTGGGAATTTTTACCAAATTATGAAACTTCACCGGAGGAAGAAGATGCTATAGCGACTCTTATAAATAAAGATAAATTAATTTCAACTCACAGAACCTCTGCTACTTCTGAAACAGAATTTGCCAAAAAGTTTTATAAAGATTTTCAAGGAGCGTCAACTAACTATTCAATAATTGAGTAGACGTTCAAGTAGAAGAATTATTGTGACAAACTTTCATGTGTAGAACTTGTTCCAATTAATCAATACTTATCGATATTAAATCTAACAATATGAAAGCATTTTTTTTACTATTAGCAACATTCGTTTGCTTAAATGTAACTGGTCAGAGAGTTATAAAAGAATATGAAGACATCTTCAAAACAAAGTTACTGAAGGAATACCAAGTTGATGAAATTGGTGTTAAAAATGGATATTATAAAAGTTACTGGGGAAATGGTGTTTTGACTGAGACAGGGTTCTACAAAAAGGGGGTTAGAACCGGTATTTGGAAAGGTTACGATTATGATGGTTCTCCATATTTCATATCTAATTATGTAAATGATAAGGAAGACGGTGTTCAAAAGGCTGGAAAGCAAGTTCAAGGTGGAAAATTCCGTGTTGAATCTATTTATAAAATGGGTATTATGGAACAAGAAATCCACTATTTTTATGATGGCAAAGTGCAGAAGAAATTGTTTAGAAATGGCGTGTGCCAAGAGTATCGTCTTGATGGCACACTCTCAGAAGAATGGACAAGTATGGATGGCAATAGAGTAGATGGAAGTACCATATATTTTTTGAAAAATGGAAGACCTTCAATAGAAATTAAGGATGGGAAAACCTACATATATAATAAAGAAGGTGAAGGTAAGGAGGGAGCATTAAACTCTATGGAATATGACAGTGCTGAGTTTCATTTTCTTTATAAATATAATTTTGATAATAACGGCAGATTGATGAGAATGTTTAAGGATAATAACAAAACAAAAGAGACAGAGGGAAGATATTACATTAATTCTCAATCAAATATTAGATCATTGGGGCCAAAATTTGACATAGCAGTTCGTGATCTAACTGAAGCGGGCAATGAAGTTCGCAAAAAATTCAATAAAAGACTTTATTTAAACTTTACCACGAAAAATTTAAGTTCAATGTATATAGTCACCCGGCTTCCTTATCAAAAATATACTCATGAAATTCTTGAAGGAGAATGTATTGAAGAATATGGGTATCAGGATGTGAAATTAAGGGTGAAAACTCTTAAAAATGAAAAAGGATTATACTTCGTGACCTGGTACAACAGAAATGGCAAATTGCAATGCGAGTATTTTGTAGAAAAGGTTGAGCCAGAGCATAATTTAGTTGGATTGGGTATTGAAAATAGGGAGGACGGAACAAAATTGAAAGAGATTTTTGTACCGAAAGGTTCTATTGGGTATTATAAAGAGCTCAATCCTGATGGTACAAGCTCTATTGAATATGGCTTGGATTCACGCGATTGGGATGAATCTGATTCTAAAAATTGTATTAATTATAAAAAGTTCTATCCTTCCGGAAAGGTATCTATAGAATATGGATTGTTTCCCACAGGTTTTAAGGATAATGAATATTATGAATCAGGGAAGCTAAAATCTGAATTATTTAAAGATGAAGGTTTTATATATGATAGCCAAAAACTTTTAAGAAGTGCTGGAGCCGATAATAACATTGATTCTGATGAAAATTTAATGAGAGTCCTATATAATGAAAGCGGTAATGTTACCAACATGAAAGAAATTGGTAATGAAATAATCACATTATGTACAAAAGCATTTGATAAAAAGTATACAACTATAATTTCGGGTGGAGATCCAAGCGGAAGATTGCCTGTGCTAAAATCTCCTGATAATGTTTATTATAGTATAAGCTACCCTATCGGTGAAGACGTATATTCTATGTTTATGAATGTATTGGATAATATAAAGTTGCAGTTTGAAAATGCATCAACAACAGATGATCAAAAAAATCTAGCTGTAATATATAGGAAAGCTGTCGCTAAGCTAATCTCACTTTCAGAATCCGATGCACGCAATATTTATGAGCAATTTAAAAAATTAGGAAAAAAAGAACGGAAAAACGTCGAAAATATCAAAAGAATAATAGGAATTTGAAAATAAATGTTTCTGCAACTTTATAGTTGTCAAAACAAGGACAAACATTGAAGTACATTGACAACAGTTCTTATTCAGCAATAGAAACATATAAAACTAAAAACATGGAGACCAGAAAACACTATAAAAAAAATGGTGGAATTGAAAAGTTATAGAAATAGGTATATATAAAATCAAGTTTTATGAAAATAAAGATAGTTTTTTTTATTGTTGCATTTTTGTTAAATGCTACAAATATTCAATCTGCAAATGAATCAGAATTAGCAAGACCAGCAAATTTTTATTCAATAAATCAGATAAAATCCGAAACATATCTTGAACAAGCTTATAGTAAATACCAAAATGCTGAATATCAGGAGGCATTAAATTTAGTAAATCTTGCAATTAATGCGGACACAAAAAATTTTGAGGCTTATTACCTTAGAGGGTTAATAAATGCTAAGTTAAATGCCAGCTTTTCTTTAATATTTGAAGATTTTAATAAATATCTTCAAAATAACCCTGAACAGAAAAAATTAGCAATAGCATATAGAACAATGGCTTTATGCTGTGCTAAAGCAAAAGACTACACTAAAGCTATCGAATATTACAACTATCTACTTGATAACTTTCTCGCGGAGAATATGGACTATTTAAATTTAGGAAAATGTTTTTACAATATTAAGGATTATAAAAATGCTGATACAACCTTTGCTACTTTCAATACACTGCAACCTGATAATATTCAGGGTTTCATTTGGAGAGCACGCACAAAATCAAACATTGATTTGAAAGATTCACTTGGTTTTAATATTACTGGTTATGCTGTTCAGTTATTTGAAGGCGTAATCCAAAAAACGCAAGTTGATACAGTGAAATTTATTAAGGAACGATTTGAGTCATTCGATTACCTTGCGTTTTATCATTACAGCCAATTTTCGCGTGATCAGAAACTCAAATTTGAAGCTGAAAAAGCATTAAATTATTACATAAGAATGCGTTCCACGAACCCAAATGATGAAAAAATATTGTTAGTGAAACCTCTCATTGAAACACTTAGGACAAAAATTAAATAACATTTGATAATATTATATAAAAATCACCAAATTATATCTTCACATCTCAGGAAACCGTAGTATCTTAGCACAATAGAAGATAAATCGTTCTTTGACTAAATCGGTGCATAATTCGGTGCACCTGTTTTATTTGAGTTTTTAAGATATTGAAAATAAGCTATATGTGGACTTAGTTCGAGTCCCGTCCGGTCCGCAAAAAATCCTGTAAATCAATGATTTACAGGATTTTTTTTTGTATTTCAGGCGCCTGAACTATTATTTTTTAACTTTACTGTATGAAAATGAAAAAGTATGGATGACCAAACAA
>CAIZXK010000066.1 GCA_903936865.1 uncultured Bacteroidales bacterium
CTGTGCCTGTGTTCCTCTTTTTTATAGTGTTTGCAATGGTTTCAAGGCATCAACACCCTGAAACCCGCATGCCTACATTCATGCAGCCCGACCACTTTTTTAATCGTTAATAGTAAAATTGTTGAAAACTTGTTGAGAAAGTTAGTTAATTTTTTAGGTAGTTAATTATATATATGTATATTTGCATAGTTATTAATTTAAAAACTAAACAATATGGAAAAGCAAGCAAACACTTACAACTTAAACACGGCAAGCGGAAAAGAAATATTGATGCACTTTACTGATGCTCCCACTTATGACCTTATAAAATCAAAGGACAAAGGTTACAAGTCAGCTATTAAAAAATTACATACAAAAATTATTGCAGTACGTCTTTCACTAAAAACTAAATGGTTTGAAATGACAAAAGCAAGAGTAAAAACAGAAGATTACAGAGAGATAAATGAGTATTGGGTAAAAAGGTTTCTATATCACAAAGAATCAAAACTAACTGTTGAAGAAATAATCAGATTTATAAAAAATTACAAATACTACGGATATGTAGATGTTTCGGCAATATTTACTTATCACGACTTATCGTTTAAGGAATTTGAGCAAAATGTAATGACTTTAGGTTATCCAAAAGCGAACGACAATGAAAGGATATTAAAAATTGAACACAAAGGAATTGAAGTTAGGACTGGCAATCCTGAATGGGGAGCAGAACCAAACAAACTATATTTTGTCATTATGCACGGAGGTTTCTTAGCATGAGGCATAATAAAAACACATAAATACTAACATTATGAAAAATCCAGAATTAGAAATTTATTTTACTACTGAAAAATTTAAGTGGTCTTATAATTATAGCAAAAATCATTATGAATTAAAAGAACTTTATTTAACAAATAAAGATTTAAACGATTTAATTAATACAATTAATTTTTTTGAATTTTCGGTATGTTTATGCGCAGATAGATTAATTGTACATCATTATAAAGCAACAAAATAAAAACCAAAACATGAAAAAAAAACCGATTGCAAAAAGTAAATTAATAAAGCCCTTTGTAATTTACGTAAACGAAAACCAAAAAAAGGCATTACAAAAAAAAGCAGTTCAAGAAAATTTTTTGAACGTAAGCAAATTAATAATTAACAAACTAATCGAAGATGAAAAAACAAACTAAAAAAACAGAAACAGACTTAATCGGTAAACGCTATGTAGTTAAGGACAACAACAATAATTGGTTCAATTTAAACGAACACGTTAAAATTGTTAGGTTAATTGCAGCCGATGTTTACGAAGTCCAATCATTAGAACGAGCTATTAAACACACTATTAAATTAGAACAATTAACACAATATCCAGCCTAAAATTGTATTACAAAAAAAAGCCCTTAGTTAAGGAAATTAAGGCACTAATTAATCTATATAAAATAAACAAAACAATGGAAACGAAAAACAAAAACAACACAGCAGTACTATTCAAAAATGATTCAGTAACCGAAAATGCACCTAACTATAAAGGTAAAATTTTCTTAAACGATAAAGAATATTATTTCGATTGTTGGGTAAAAAAGTCAAAAACGGGAGTATCTTATATGAGTTTATCCGTAGGACTTGAAGTAGGCACAAAACAAACAAGCGCACCCGTAAAGGCGGTTGAAATTGATGACTTACCATTTTAGTACAAAATAAATAAGGGGGTTAAAATCCCCTTTATTTTTACCTTATCTTTATAACATGGCAAAAAAGAAAAAAGCACCGAAAAAAAGGGTAATAAGTAAAACAGAAAAAACCTTAAAAAATAAACGCAATTATCAAATGCAATTGCGGAGAAATGAGTATAAAAATAAGGATTTAGGCATAAATGAATTATTAAAGAGCAAAACAGAAAAAATAGGTAAAAATGTAGTTTATAATGTTCCAGATATAGTTAAAAAACATTTAGGTATTGATAAACAAAACTATAAAGCTACAAAACAAACAATTTTAAATGCTTATTATAACAAGGTTTATAAACTTTCAACAAAGGTAAATGAGATTGAAGATAAATTAGTAAAGCGGTTTAAATTCAAACAAAAAAGCTATTTAAAAACTACTAAAAATAAAAAAGGTGAGATAACCATTCCTTTGGGTTTTATTTGGGACATAGACAGTACATTAACGGGCGGTATTTTTAAGAATAAAATTGTTAAGTCTGTTGATGGCAAAGATAAAAAAACCGATGCGCCCGAAATTTTAAACCAATTTAATAAATTAAAAAGTGAGATTGGATCTAATCAATTTGTACAAATAACGGGCAAAAATGGAATTTTTAAAGTTGAAGTTACAAACGAAGAAAATAAAAAAGGTAAAAATCGTCTTAAAAAATATGCAAACAGAAAAATTAAATAAATTAAACGTCAAAAAATTAGATTTATTAATTGATAGCCTAAAATTAGCAAATGAAAAATTTGAACTTAAAAAAACCAATAGTACTACTACATTAAATTATGAGGGGACAAGCTACAAGGAAAGTAAAAACGGGGGTTTAATTAAAAAAAATGAATTGTTTTTTATTCAAAAGGTTTTAAAATACGTTTCTGAAAATTGCACTGGTGTTTCAATAGATAGGTCAAAAATCACCTATATTAAACAAGGTAATTTAAAAAATGGCTATAAATACTCAAAGGATATATACGAAATAGATTTAAACGGGGCTTATTGGAATAGTGCATATAAAAAAAAGTATATAAGCAAAGAAATTTATTTACAAGGTTTAAAAGTTTCAAAAGTTTGCAGATTAGTTGCTTTGGGTAATTTGGCAAAATGTACAAATGTTTTTGAATTTAACGGAAACGAATATATACACAAAGGTATAATAAGAAGTGAAACAACAGAGGGGGTTTTTTTTGATTGTAGTACCGAATGTGATAATATAATGAAAATGCTAAAAGTAATTGCAAATGAAAATTTTTATTTTTATTGGGTCGATGCTATCATTTTTAAAACTGAAAAAACAAAGTACGAAATTTGCGAATATTTAGATTCAATTAATGTTCCTTATAAAATTAAAAAAATAAATACATTACATAAACAAGCGGACAATATTAAAATAATAGATTTAAAAGGAAGTCGAACATTTAATTTTAAAAAAACATGAAAACAAGTAAGGTTTGTTGTAATATTTGCAAAGCAAGATTTACATTAATTAATTTACAATCGAATTTAAACGGGAATATTTATAAATGTGCAAAATGTGAACAATTTAAAATTAAAAAACCATGATAAAATTAAAATATAAGTATAAAAGCAGCTATAACAAGCAATTTTACAAGGAGGGCGAATTTAAAAGTATTTTGAGTTTTAAAATATTTTTTAAAAATAAATTTGAAAAGTACGGTTATATTTTAATCGGATACGAGGAAATACAGCGCCCACAATTAGATTTATTTAAAAATTTTAACTAACTTTAAACCATGAAAATTTTATTCTTTTTAATCAGCCTTTTTTTAATCGGATTTTTAATGTACGGATTAATAATAGGAATTTTAATGTATATTGATTATCTTTTAAATTCTAAAAACAAAAAATAAATGAATAGTACCACAATAGTATTGGCGGTTTTTAAACCAGCATTAAGGAAAAAATTTGAATTTGCAGAAATACATAAATGTATTTTTAAAGCAAACACAATAACCGATACTTTAAATTTAGAGGGTGTAGGAATAAAAAAAGGTGAAGTTTTAGGCTCAAGGGTTGAATTAACAACTTTAAAATTAAGTGAAAACCAAGAATTTATTACTATGTTTGTTAATAACGTAAAGGACAAAATAAACAATTTAAAAGAAATTAAAGCAAGTAATTTCGAGATAGATTTTGAAAGTAAGAAAATAAATAGCGAAATTTTTTATTTGAATAATGAAGATAGAAAGTTAAAAATAAATTTAGAGTTAAAATTTTAAAACATGGGAAATATTAAAGGCGCAAAAAGAGGCGCATATAAAAAAACAAAAAATGAAAAACTACCTATTAATAAAGTTATCGAAAAAAGTTCCTCTAAAAGTAGAGGTATTAAAGAGGTTATTATTGAAAAACACAATAGTCGAATTAATAGCGTTGAACCTATTAAATCCGAACTTGTTATTAATAGTGATAACAACAATAGTGAAATCGCAAATGAAAGCACTACAACATTTGAAAACGAGCCACAAAGGGAAGTTTTTCAAGAAACAAGCGGAGAAGAAAAACTAAATTCTTTTTTTAGTGAATATGAACAGGCGCCAAGTGAAGATACAGAAGTAAAAACCGAACCTATAAATGAACCAATAAGCGAACCTCAATATAAAAATGCAAGTGTTGAAAATATAGGCAATCAATTTACAAGTTCACAAAGTAGTAAACCGAGTTTAAATGTATTGGTGAATGGTTATATGCTTTTAACAATCATGGATATTGTTTTTCCTATTGGTATTAAATTTATTTTCGGTCTGTTTAATAAAGAGGCAAAAAGTGTTAATATATCAGCCTTAAAATTAGAACCAGAGCAAAAGGAAAGTTTACGACCAATGGCAGACCAAGTAGCGGTTTATATTTTTGAAAAAGTTAATCCCTTAACTATGTTTGTATTAATGAGTAGTTTCTATTATGCCACTAATTTACAAAGTGAAATAAACAAAAATAAA
>CAIZXK010000067.1 GCA_903936865.1 uncultured Bacteroidales bacterium
ATATTGTAGGTTTCAATTCCAAGACCTCTGCCTCCTTCTCTGAGTGTAAAGTTAGTACCGGTATAATTTGTTGTAATGGATTGTGTTCCACTAAATTTTGTAATTGCACTTCCCAATGAATCAATCAGATGTATTTTATTGTTTTCGTAAAGTAAGTTGCCATTGGATGCATCTATATAAAAATCGGCTCTTTTTAATGGTTTCACAGCATAAATATCAAAACAATATGCATAATTATAAGTCGTTTCTCCTTGTTTTTGATACAAAACCATTTCCCCTTTTGGGTAATAACTGGCATTAATATCATTGGTTTCTCTTTTTAAAAGTGCTTCTTCCGATGGTATTTGCCATTTATAGCGTTCAGCATTTATATGCTTAAGTGCATATTGTAAAGCTGCTTCACTTGTAATGTTTATATTGTTTTCAGTGTTTATTTTGCCCGGAATATTTCCGTTTATAGCATAAATCATAAGATTTTTAACATGAACAATAAACATGGCATTTTGAATTGCAATTCCTTTGTATGTTAATAAATAACGGAAATGAATGTTTTTGAACTGGTCTTCGGTTTGATTAATTAATTTATAATGAAAATTTTTATCGTTATTGGTAAAAGCGAGTAAAAAAATATCTAAATTACTGAAAGGTATTTCGTTGCCTTTAGAAAATCTGATGTAAGATGGAATGGATTTTCCATCGTCAATTTTCAGCATTTCAGCTCCTTTAATAATGCTTTGGGCATCTTTGCCTGTCAATACTTGTTGTGCATTAAGTGAAAAATGGGAAATTGCTAAAAATAAAATATTAATAATCAGTAATTTAATTCTCATAGTAGTAAAGTTTAATTTTTTTTAAAAGTAGTTAATTATTTCATTTTGAAAACATGCAATATGCTAATTAACTTAACATTAACAACATGAGTGCTTACAATAACCTTAGTTGGGTTTTGTTTTCTTTACTTAAAATCCATCTTTCTTATGGGCATGTCATCATTTTACTTTGGTAACTGTCCATTTTACTCAGGTAACAGTTCATTTTACTTCGGCATATGTTCATTTTACTCAGGCAACTGTCCATTATACTCCGGCAACCGTCTATTTTACTCCGGTAACTATCTATTTTACTCCGGCAACTGTCCATTTTACTCCGGCAACCGTCCATTTTACTCCGGTAACAGTCTATTTTACTCAGGCAACTGTCTATTTTACTCAGGCAACTATCTATTATGCTTTGGCAACAGTCTATTTTACTCCGGTAACTATCTATTTTACTCCGGCAACTGTCCATTTTACTCCGGTAAGCTTAAATTTTACCTGATAATTAGTTTTCCCGTATTGATTATTCTATCCTTTTCGAAAAGTTTGTAAAAATAAACCCCTTTTGATAAATCAGCTTTATTGATTTCTATCTCATTACCGCTAAAATCTTTATAATCTTTTATTTGTCGTTGCATCATATCATAAATTACTATTTTTAAATCGGTTGCTGTAAAATAGTTTTCAATGTATATCCTGGTTTTTTCATCAAACGGATTGGGATAAACCTTTACATTGACCGATTGCTTATTATATTCAATACCGGTTGATTGCTGAACAGTAAAATAAGTAAAGGCAGTATCTAACATTGCCTGATTATAATCATTTATTAAATAATAAATTACATTGTAATTCCCCTGATTGAACAAACCAAATGTAATCGTATCGGTTGTCTGACAGATATATGCCAGTGGGCCAACGACATGACGGGCATAAACCGTAATGTTGTTTTCGCTAACAATAAATGATGAGTTGCTTAGGTTGCAGCCTCCGCTTGAGAAAGTAGAACTGCATACAATTTTAACACTATCCGATGGATATGGATTTGAAGGTAATATCCCCAGTGTATTAATGATGCCTAACTGAGCCTGAACCTGGCTGATAAAAATATAAAATAGAATTAATACGAACAGACGTGTTTTCATAGGAATTAAATAATTATAATGAAACATAAAAACTGAATACAAAGTTACAAAATTTTCATCCTTTTTTATCATTTCAGCACTTGAAAAATTAAATATTGGGTTAGCATTAGCTTTGGTTTTTAAGGAAGTATAAAAAGTTAGGAGAATAATTCCATTAATGCTTTCCTTCCCACTCGCTGTAAAATTCTTCCAGGTATATTTTCATAAACTCATACCGATGCTGAGCTATTTCTTTGCAGCGTTGGGGTTTTATTTTGTTTTCAGATTATCAGTGTTTTGTCTGCAATCCCACAAGGTAAGTACTACAATATTGTTTTTCTTTTTTTCATAAAAAAGAATATAATTATCAACTATAATTCCTCTAACACTATCTATTTCTGTCTTTTTTCCTAGTTCAGGATGTTTCTGAATTAATTCTAATGCGTTTGTAAATCTTTTATCGGGACTTCTAAAAATTGCTTTTTCTTCGTTGAACATCAATTTTTAAATTCCTCATTTACAATAGTAAACTGTGGGTTTAAAAATCTTATTCGCCTCAAAAAATCTAATTTTTAGAACCCCTTTTAAGAAGTTTTACTGAATATAATTTGCTTTTATTTCTTTCAGCAAAATAATTAAGAATCTCAAATAACTTTATTTTAGCATGATGCGACCAAATTATTTTATTTTCAACCATTCTTCTATTTCTTTTTCAAGTTCTTCGTTACTAATCAACAAACCTTTATCTATTTCTTTTTGGGAAGTTTCAATTTCATTACGAATTTCTGGAGTTATAGCAATCACTTCTGAACTTGATTTACTATCCAGCATTTTTTTAATTGCTTTCAGAAAGGCAACATCATCAATTTCTACAATTCTTTGAATCAGGTTTTTCTTTAATTCTAATGTGCTCATATTCTTTAATATTTATGCAAAGTTACAACTATTTTTTTGTAATATTTCCAAGATAAAATTTTTACTGCTTTCCTTCCCACTCGCTGTAAAATTCTTCCAGGTATATTTTCATAAACTCATGCCGATGCTGAGCCATTTCTTTGCCGGTTTTTGTATTCATTTTGTCTTTCAGCAATAATAATTTCTCATAAAAATGATTGATAGTAGGAGCATTGCTGTTTTTGTATTCTTCCTTACTCATACTTAAATCGGGTAGTATTTCCGGATTGTAGATTTCCCTGTTTTTGTGACCTCCATAATTAAAAGTTCTTGCAATACCAATGGCCCCCATTGCATCCAGTCTGTCGGCATCCTGCACAACATCCATTTCCGGCGATTCGAAATGCTTTATTTGTTTTCCTCCTTTGAATGAAATATTAGCAATAATCTGTACCACATGATTTATCACATTTTCTTCAACATTAATGCTTTTCAGAAATTCTCCCGCTTTTCGTGGTCCAATTTCTTCATCACCTTCATTAAATTTGGAATCGGCAATATCATGCAGCAATGCAGCCAGTTCAACAATAAACAGATCTGCCTTTTCGGTTTTCGTAAGTTGAATGGCTGTCTTCCATACCCGGTATATATGCCACCAGTCGTGACCACCTTCCGCATTTTTAAGACATTCTTTTACAAAATTAATGGTTTGATTAATTATAGTTGCCTGATTTTCCATATTATTTTCGTATTAAATTCCTGTTGTATATTGTTTGTTGGAAGTGGGAAAAATATTTTTATTGATTTCCTCTTTAGCATTTGCAAATCCATTGATATGATTTTCGAAAAGCATACTGATTTCCATTTTATTCAATTCCATTATGGTTTTAGTTTTAATATCCCTCAAATCAATCATAAAACCAGTAAAGAAATCAGGGATATCTGTAATAATATCAGTATTCAGGAAATGAGTTTCATGAAATATCCGATGATAATTCCCTTTTGACTTTTCGATGATGGAAGTTTGCTTCTTAAAATTTGTTAGGGAAGAATATTTTTCACAGGTTTCGATGCAGCTATTATCAACGTTGTATTTTTCGCATCCGCTAACCTGATGAAACAGACATTGCCGGCTTGTCATCATTACGATGGGATGAAATATGCTATAATAAAGATCGAAATCCACTGGTTTTACAATACGTTGAATCTGGGTTTTGCTTATTTCATTCGATATAAATGCACCCGAACAATTAAAAATTTCCTTTAAACAATTAAGGCTGTATGAATTTACAATAGGAAGTCCGGGACCGGCTATCCATGCAATTCCATTTTTAAAAGCTTCGTAAGCTATTCCGGTATTGTTGGTTACAATTAGCCTAGGTTGCAACTCATTAAGGAAAGATACTGCAGCTTTGTAATCTTCAGCAATTAACACAGAAGGGAAGTATGGAATCAGCTTTTTGTTTTCTCTAAAAAGTAACAGGAATTCATCCACATTGTTTTTAAAAGAATCGGGAAGTTGAAAAAACAAATCAGAATCGGAATTATTAAGTAGAAATACATCGTCAGGAGATGAAATTAAAACTGCAAGTCTGGGTTTTATATGATTTTTATCCTGTCTTTTCAACTCATCAATTTCAATGGGAGCAATCGTATCTTTTGAATCATTCAATATAAACAACAATTTTTTCTTAATAGAAGTAAGCTCATTAAATGGCAAATATACAGCTGGTTGAAGACTTTTGAAATCAATTTTGTCAATAAAATATTCTGTTTCATTTACAACTTTCAACCTTTTCAGCAGCATTTCATAACTTAAAGGTTCAGCTCCTTTATCGGTAAGATTTATTTCAGAAATAATAGTAAATGAAGTTTCAGGAGTTTGTATATCTAATTTTAATGGTTTTCCGCATTCTCCTGAAACGTTAATAATTAAAGGAGTTTTTGCCAATTTAATTTTGTTTATTTCATTTGCAACATGGATTTTAATCTTATCTTTTTCATCATACAGAGCTAACTCTGCCTTTTCCTGTTCTTCATCAGATGTAAAGCTAGTTTTTTCAGAAAGATGCGTAATGGAATAATCGCGTGGATTGTCTAAAAACATATCTTTATGAATATCTCCTTTCAGAAAAGAATTGGAGAAATTGCGGTTAAATACTTTAAATAAATTACTGTTATCATTACTGATTTTGTTATTGTTGTAAAAGTTGTCGAGTTGTTTTTTCCAGGTATCAACCACTGTATAAACATAATCGTACTTTTTAATTCTGCCTTCTATTTTTAAAGAATCTACTCCTGCATCTGCAATTTCCTTTACATCAAAATAGGCAGAATTATCTTTCAGATTTAATGGAAAATCCTTACCTGCATCCGTAGTTTCGTATTTATCTCTGCAAGGTTGGCTGCATCTGCCACGATTTCCTGAATTTCCACTATGAACAGAACTCATATAACATATACCTGAAAATGAGATACAATTAGAACCATGAATAAATACTTCAGTAAGTATATTGTTTTTATGTGCAATCGTGGTCAATGCTTTTATCTCATTCAGATTTAACTCTCTTGACAAATTAAGTCTTGTTGCATTCAGTTTATTGAGGAAATAAACCTGGCCTTCGTTATGTGTTGTTAATTGTGTAGATGCATGTATTTTTAGTTTATTAAAATGTTTTGAAATCAGGTAAAACAATCCCAAATCCTGAACAATAATACCATCAATAGTGGTATTTACCAATTTGTTGAGCAAACTAATTATAGATGGTATTTCATTTTCGAGAATAATAATATTGAGCGTAAGAAAAATTTTGCAATTGTTTTTATGAGCAAATTTTAAGATTCCCTTTAAGTTATCAAAGTTGATATTTTCAGCACTGTTACGGGCATTAAATCTATCCAGTCCGCAATAAATGGCATCAGCACCCGCAAGAATTGCAGCTTTTATGGAATCAATATCTCCTCCGGGTGCCAGTAACTCAATTTTTCTTTTCACGATACATTTTATTATTTATTGTTAAAGGACAGATCGTTATATGTTTTCAAGTTATATTACCTATTCAATTATTTCAATTCTTTTTAAATCCAAAATTGATTTTACAACACTGTATAAAATTCCTGTATTCCATTCGTCCAAATAGGAATAACCCCTATTTACGTTTATAGGATCATCAATGGAGTAAATGGCAAAATATGTTTGATAGTCTCTGGTTCTTACGCTTTCCCAGGGTATCGTTTTGCTTTCTTCTTTTAAAATACCACTTACACCGATAGTTATATTATCTTTTGAAAAACCAACATTTCCAATTTTAAATTCCTCTTCTCTTTGAAATTTATTAATGAAATTCCAGGATATATCCGAAAAATAAAAATCCCAGAGTGTATCCAATATTTTTGAATAATTTCTATGATATTCTTTTTTCTTAAATCCATAAAAACTTTTAAAATTAATTTTAAGAACATCATTTTCAAGATTGTGAATAAAAATTTGATATTCTCTTCCGATAGTAAATTCAATTCCATTTATCCAGTTAATGCCATAACGATATTCGATAATTGAATTTTTGCTGAACTGTGTAAAAGCACCTGAGATTTCTTTTTCCTCAAACTTTATAAACTCTGGATTAAGTATTAGTTGTCTTTTCCTGTTATCTAGAAATCCTCTTATTATTGAAAGTTGAATTTCCTGCATATTTTAAATTGATTTAAATAGTTATTCTCAGCAAATTTATGTTTTTTCTTTCAAATCAATCAGAATTACCATAAATGAATTTCGATTAATTTATAGTTTTTCCAAAATTAATTAAATTCCTTAATCTTATTTTAATCCACAACAGTTAAAATTCCTCTTAGTCTGATATCCTTAGACGAAGCACCAATCATAATCCTGAAATCTCCGGCTTCTACAATCTTTTTCAGGTTAATATCCAACATCGAAAGCATTTCGGGATTTATCTCAAAACTAATCTCTTTACTTTCTCCGGCTTTCAGATTGATGCGTTGAAATCCTTTTAATTCAGTTAGCGGACGGGCTACAGATGCCAGTTCATCTCTTAGATATAATTGAATTACCTCATCTCCATCCATTTTACCTGTATTGCTTACTTTACATTTAACAATGGTAGATTCAGCTCTGGAAATTTTTGATTTCTCTAATTTCAATTCAGAATATTCAAACGTAGTGTAACTCATTCCGTATCCAAAAGGGAAAAGAGGCTGACCAGTCAGATTATTGTAATCGTCGCCACGTCCGGTTGGTTTGTGATTATAAACCAATGGAAGTTGTCCCTCAAAAACAGGAAATGTTATAGGTAAACGACCTGCCGGGTTATAATCGCCAAATAAAACATCAGCTACTGCATTTCCACCGTCCTCTCCCGGATACCACACATCAATTATTGAATTTACATTATTCAGCCAGTTATTCATTGTGATGGCACTTCCACCAACCAAAACAATGATTACAGGTTTTCCGGTAGCTGCCACCTTGTTTATCAGTTCTTCCTGTCGTCCGGGTAAGCCCAGATAGGCCCGATCTCTGAATTCACCTTCCTCAATACCGACAACCAAAACAGCAACATCGCTTTTCTTTGCCAGTTCAACAGCTTTATTTATTTCTTCCGATTCATTGTTGCTGATATCTGCATTCCAAACCAAACTAAAAAAGGCATTGCCGGTTGGTTCATAATATTCGATACGAATATCATATTCCTTATCCATTTCAAAAGCAAAATCTTTTACAATAGTTTGTTTGCTGAGTTTTTTCCAGTTATCAATCAATAACTTATTATCAATATATAAACGATAACCATCATTTCCATCAATTCCAATTTTAAAATAACCGGTTTTAGGAGCTTTAATTTTTCCCATCCATCTTACTGAATAAAAATCGTAGGTTAATTTTTCATAATCAGGGCCAAACAAAGTCCATTGAAACTGAATTTTCTGGTCAATTCTTGTAAATACAGGATTTCCGTTTAAGGTTACATTATTAAAATATTCACCATTTAATCCTTTTGTAATTTTTCCTTTTACTAAACACGAAAGAAAATCAGAAGAAACTGTTTGATATTGAATATTTTCCCTGTTACATCCTTTTGTATAATTAACCACAACATCGGTTCCGAGTTTGTTTTTAATACCATCCAGAATACTTACCGGATTTATTCCAGGGCCACTATAACCACCCAAACGTGCTTCGGTTGCATCTGCACCTATTACTGCAATAGAGCTGATGGTTTTGGAAAGAGGCAATGTCTTATTCTCATTTTTCAACAAAACAATTGATTCTTTTGCTGCTAATCTAGCCAATTGACGGTGCGTACTATGTCCGTTCCATATTCCGGCTTCTTTTGGATTAATATAAGGATTATCGAAAAGTCCAAGTTCAAATTTCATTTTCAAAATGCGGGTAACAGCCTTTTCAATTATCTTTTGGTCAATACGTTTATCCAGAAAAGGGGGTGAAAAGAGTTTGTAATGATCATAATTGGTTTGAAAAATAACATCGAGTCCACCATTTATCGATTTTACGGTAGATTCAGGATAATCTGCAGCTGTAAAATGCAATACATTAGCACCTCCGGTAGCACCTGCATCTGAAATAACAAAACCCTTAAAGTCCCATTCTTTTTTCAGTATCTGATTTAAAATCCAATCGTTTGCAGAACAAGGACTGCCATCTAATGAATTATAAGAAGTCATTACAGAACGTGAACCTCCTCTTTTGAAACAAGCTTCGAAAGGAGGAAGATAAATTTCTCTTAAAAGTCTTTCGTTCCAATGTATCGGATAGCTATCACGACCACCATCTCCTGAGTTTGCCAGGTAATGTTTTGGTGTGGTTATTATTCCCATTTTTTCAAATTCCGAAACATAAGCCACTCCCATTTCAGAAGCCAGAAATGGATCTTCTCCATAAGTTTCTTCAGTTCTTCCCCAGCGAACATCACTGGCTATATTTACAACCGGTGATAAAATCTGTCGGATTCCACGGGTTTTGCATTCAATTGCAATAGCTTTGGAAACCTGATGCATTAGATTAACATTCCAGCTAGCTGCCAACGCAATAGATTGTGGAAAAGCTGTTGCTCCTTGTCTTACCAATCCATGCAACGATTCATCGAAAGGAATAATTGGAATTCCCAATCGACTTTCTTCTATAAAAAAATGTTGCATCTTATTAACCATTTCTGCTGTTTCAACAGCTGAAGCTCCTGCACTATAATTCATAAGCTGTTGTGCAGCATTTGCATTCTGACCAACTGTACTGATTTGAAATCCAAATATTCCTGTTTTATACTTTTCTTTTCCTTCACTCAAATCGCCGGGAATCATAAATAGTTGCCAGAATTTTTCTTCAGCTGTCATTCTGGAGATTAAATCGTTAACACGGCTGTCAATACTGGCAGTTGAATCTTTATATATTTGTGAATTGGATTGGAATCCAATACATAATAATACAAAAAGTAAAGTTAAATTTTTTCATGGTAATGATTAAAGAATGTAAAATTTAAAATAATGTAACAAAATTATTTGAACTAAAAAACATAGTATTCAATAGAATACAGAAATAATGTGCCAAAATATTTATTTAGCAAAAATAATTTAAATAAAATAATAAACAATCTATAATTGAGAAAAGAGATGTTTTTTCAATCTATTTTTTCTTCAAGTAGCCATAAGTAATTTAATATATTTTAGTTCATTTTAAACTTAAGTTTTTCTCTTTTTTAAATCAATTTTCTTCATTTATTTTTAAAAATCATCATTTAGAGATATTTAAAACTATAAATTTTTACTTTATCAAAAGAACTTGATAACATATTAATATTCAAATATAACTTATTAATAAAAAGGAAATTCTTATAATAAGATTTTTTTTAAAAAGCA
>CAIZXK010000068.1 GCA_903936865.1 uncultured Bacteroidales bacterium
TAATATTATAAGCATTGTTTTAATTACACTTTTCTGCTGGTATTTATTGCCAATGGTAATGAGTGTTGTAAAATGAAAATTATATTAGTTTCGTATCTATAATTAATATTTATTTATTGAATATCATTATTTATATTATTTTTGTGATTGTTTGAAAACTTAGTGGTTTTTATATCTTTAATAAAGTAAAACAACACTTTAAAACAACTTTTAAAAATGGAAGAAAAAATAAAACCCGTAAGTGTAAATGAAAGAATTTCGAGTATAGATATACTTCGGGGATTTGCATTACTGGGTATTGTATTAGTAAATGTTCTGGGTTTTAATGCTTCATTTTTCAACTTCTCAGGGTTTTATACTAATTTACCCGATCATTTTCAACAGGAATTTTATACTATTTATATTAGTTTAACTGCTGATAAATTTATTTTCCTGTTTGGGTTTTTATTTGGTTATGGTATTTATTTACAATACAATAAATTTGAGAATAAAGGTGGAAATTTCATCGGTTTCTTCAGTAAACGAATGTTTATATTATCACTATTCGGAATACTTCATATCCTTTTTCTTTGGGCAGGTGATATATTGTTATTATATTCTTTTGCCGGAATCGTAATCTTAGTATTTCATAAACTTTCGACCAAATGGCAGGTATTGCTTTCTGTTTTCTTTTATTTTTTTATTGGAATCTGGTTGTATATAGGCGTCTGGATTTCACTTCCCGATGCAATGTCATCTACTTCTACCGTTTACCTGGAAAAAGCAAAAATTATTTTTGCAAATGGTAATTATTTTGATTGTCTCTTTCTCCGTTTACAGGAATATTTCTCATTCCGAAATATTAATGCATTTTATTATTTACCCAAAGTTATTGGAATTACGATTTTTGGTTTTATTTCATCAAAGTATAATCTTCATAAAGAGGTGGAAAAGCATACTAAAAGCTGGATTATTATTTTAATAATCATAACATCGATAGGAGCTGCCTCTTATTTTGGTTTCGATAAAATAATCAATTTCGAAAGTCCGTATGCAAATGCAATGTATATGATAGGTTATGAATTTACAAACCTTTTTTTTGCATGCAGTTACCTATTATTTATAATGATTATTGCCTCAAATTCATTTTTTGCAAAACTACTAAAACCCATTGCATTGATGGGACGAATGTCATTAACAAATTACATTATGCAGTCATTTATATTGTCCATTGTTTTTTATGGCTGGGGTTTTGGTTTATTCGGACAAACAGATGTCACTTCAATAGTTTTACTTGGCATTTGCGTTTATATGTTACAGCTATTTATTAATATAATCTGGTTTAAGTATAATAACCAAGGTCCTTTAGAAAAATTATGGCGTAAGTACTCCTATAACAAAAGGTAAATTGTGTATTTGAATTATTAATCTGAAAATTGAAATATACTGATTAATCCGGAAAGTTCAGAATTGGAAAATATTTAATTGGCATGCATAAAAATCCAAATCACAATAAATTATTAATTTACTGCACTTTATTGTTTTGTAATATGTTTGAATCATCTCTTAAGTGTGAAAATTCCGAACGAGCCAATCTATAACAATCATCATAGCAGACAGTAAAGGATATTGAAGGCAACTTCAAATCTGAAAGAAGCACGAGACAATACCGTGTCAGAAGAAACCAAAAAAATGATTTAAAGCCTGCACTTTGGCAAAGTATTAATTGAGTCCTGAATTTAAATA
>CAIZXK010000069.1 GCA_903936865.1 uncultured Bacteroidales bacterium
TGATAAATAAAAACTAATATTAAGAAAATGCTTTTTCACAAAGGAATCAAATTCAGACTATTAACATACATTATAACAAGTACTGTTGTTGTTTTTGGATTAATAATATTCCATAATATTTACATTTCAAGCAAATTTCTTTTAAAAAATGTAAAACAGAATGCCAAGGAAATTACTATTTCTTCTGTAAATAAAATTGAAGGCGTTTTGCTTTCTGTAGAGAAAATAACTCAAACTCAGGCATTACTTTTAGAATTAAACAATTACAATGAAGAAAGTATAAAAAACATTCTTTATAATATAGTAAAAAACAACAAAGAAATTTATGGTAGTTGCATCGCTTTTGAACCTTATTCTTTTTCAGAAAAAGAATATTTAAAAAGTTTTTATTATTTTAAATCGCATAATAGTGTAGAATTTAAAGATTTAAGCAAGAAAAATTACAATTATTACTTATGGGATTGGTATCAGATTCCAAAAGCAATTAATAAGCCCTATTGGACAGAACCATATTTTGACAAGGATGCCGGCAATATAATTATGTCAACTTATTCAGTT
Source organism: uncultured Bacteroidales bacterium (assembly GCA_903936865.1). GTDB lineage: Bacteria > Bacteroidota > Bacteroidia > Bacteroidales > JACABE01 > JACABE01. The sequence goes on from CAIZXK010000069.1 coordinate 559, forward strand.
CCTTTTTATAAAAAAACTGCAAATGGGAAAATACTAAAAGGAATTGTAACAATAGACATCTCATTGGAATGGCTCAGTAAATTAGTAGATTCTATAAAATTTTACAAAACAGGTTATGCCTTTTTAATTTCTCAAACAGGTACGATTATTACTCATCCAACAAAAGATTTTATTATGAATGAGAGTATTTTCAGCCTTGCAGATGAAGCAAATCAACCATATCTGGGAAAGATTGGTAAAGAGATGATTGAAGGCAAAAGTGGGTTTTATAAAGTTGTTCCTGTTACAACAAAAAAAGACAGCTGGATGTATTATGAACCTTTACCATCTACTAAATGGTCGTTAGCTGTAATTTTTCCGGAAAATGAACTTTATGCTGATTTACACGGATTGTTTCTTAGCCTGATACTAATCAGTATTATCGGTTTATTACTCCTTATATTTCTAATTATAACAGTTGCCAGAAATATTACGGATCCAGTAAAAAAATTAGCAAGAGCAACAGTAGAAATTGGAAATGGAAATTTCAATGTAAAACTTCCGCAAATTAATAAAAATGATGAAATTGCACAACTAAACCGATCAATAAACGGAATGCAGATTGATTTAAAAAAATATTTGCATAATTTTGAAGAACAAACAATTAGTAAAGAAAAAATGATAAATGAATTGCAAATAGCTCATGATATTCAGGTTTCATTTATTCCCCGAACTTATCCTGCTTTCCCTCATTTAACAAATATTGATATTCATGGGCAAGTTGATACAGCAAAAGAAGTTGGAGGCGATTTATTTGATTACTTTCTAATTGACAATCATAAATTATGTATCACAATTAGCGATGTATCAAGCTTTGGTATGACTGCTTCCTTATTTATGGCATTTGCAAGAACAATCATAAGAGCACGTGCTCAAAAACCTCTGATTTTAAAAGAAATAATTGCAGAAATCAATAAAGATTTATGTACCGATAATACCAAAACTTTTTCATTAACCTTATTTATTGGAATTGTAAATCTTAAAACCGGTGATTTTGAATATTGTAACGCCAACCATCTATCCCCATTACTTATTCAGGAAAATGAAAAGGTAGCTATTTTAGATACTTACCAAAATGAATCTTTAGGCCTTAATTATGATACAAATTTTATTACAAACAAAATTACATTAAAACAAAATGATTTAATCGTACTTTTTACAGATGGAGTAACAGAAGCAATTAATGAAGATGCTGAATTCTATGGAATTGAAAGACTTAAAGAATCAATTAACTTTCAGAAACAGAGAGAGGAAACTACAAAAATCATCACAGAATTTTTAATTGAAGGAGTGAAAATATTTGTTGGAAAAGCTGAACAAACAGATGATATTACAGTACTTACATTTAAATATAAAGGTTAAAATATAAGTTCATATTTTTACTTAAAACTAAAATCTCTAAATTTAAAAATTCCTTAACTTTGCAGCACTTATGGCAAATCAAATAAACATAAAAAACAAAAAAGCAGGTTTTGAATTCTTTCTACTTGAGGTATTCTCCGCAGGTATTCAACTTACTGGTACTGAAATAAAATCAATTAGAGATGGAAAAGTAAACCTTACGGATGCATACTGCCTTTTTGCAGGGGAGGAATTATTTGTAAAAAATATGCATATAGCTGAATATACATTTGGAACTCATTATAATCATGAACCAAAACGTGATAGAAAATTATTGCTTACAAAAAGGGAATTAAAAAAATTATTAGGAAAAACCAAAGAAAAAGGATTAACAATTATACCTACAAGATTATATATCAACGATAAAGGATTAGCTAAAATTGATATAGCTCTTGCAAAAGGGAAAAAATTATATGATAAACGTGAAACACTAAAAACCAAAGATTCCAAACGAGAAATGGACAGAAGCAAAACAGAGTAACTTTCAGGAAACTATACTATTTTTCATAATACAAATGCTGTCATTTTCAATCTTATGATTGTAAATAATATCACCACTGATTTCAGGTGCTTTCAATCCTTTTTCAAATGTTTTATTTCCTGTCAGAATTCTGGCTTCATCCCATAAACCATTATTAATGAATGATAACAACAATTCCTTACCACCTTCTACTATCAATGAATTTACCTGTGATTCATATAAAAAATCTAAAATCTGCTGAATGGGATTATTACAAAAATTTATTTGTTTGTAAGTTATATTATGCTTGTTTATAGAGTTTTTTGAAGTAAAAATTAACGTTGGTACTGATTGATCAAATAAATGCAGATTATCAGGTAATTCTAAGTTTTCATCAAGTACAATTCGTAACGGTTGTTTTCCATGCCAAAGTCTTACATTAAGCTGAGGATTATCATTAATAGCAGTTTTAGTTCCAACCATTATTGCAGCTTCTTCACTTCGCCATTTGTGTACAAGAATTTTGAGTTTCTCATTTGTAATCCAATAATTTAAGTTATTCCCGGGTTGCGAACGATCCACATCCATAAAGCCATCAAGCGTTTGTGCCCACTTTAAAATTACATAAGGTCGCTTTTTATTAAAATAAGTAAAAAATCGTTTATTAATTTCAATTCCCTCATGTTCTAACAGACCACTAATTACTTCAATACCTGAACTTTTTAATTTTTCAATTCCTTTACCCGAAACTAAAGGATTAGGATCTAAATTGGAAATTATAACTCTCTCTACCTGATATTTAATCAATAATTCGGCACAAGGTGGCGTTTTTCCATAATGCGAACAGGGTTCAAGGCTGACATAAACAGTTGATTCCCTTAGTAAGTTTTTATCCTTTACTGAATTTACAGCATTTACTTCAGCATGTGCTTCACCATATCTGCAATGAAATCCTTCGCCAATTATTTTATCCTGATGTACAATTACACAGCCAACCATAGGATTGGGTGCCGCATTACCCAAACCATTCATAGCCAACTGAAAACAACGACGCATGTATTTTTCGTGATCATTCATAAAAGCAAAAATACAATGTTTTTTCCTGTATTTACAAAAAAAATTCAGACTTTTGTACTAAGATTTATAAAAATATGCGGATACCATCAAATAAAATTAAAGATATTGTTCAGTTTTTCAGGAATGAACTACAGGGTTTATACGATGAAAACGAAATTAAAAGCTTCGTAAACATTGTAATGGAAGAATATACCGGTTTAAATCTTACGCAATTACTTTTAAGTGGTGATAAAACCGTAAGTGAATCGGTAATGCTGAAAATTAAATTTGCAATCAACGATTTAAAAATCTATAAACCGGTGCAATATATACTAGGAAAAACTATTTTCTATGAGTTGGAAATAAAAGTGAATCCTTCCGTTTTAATTCCCCGTCCTGAAACAGAAGAACTGGTACATTGGATTATTTCAGATTATAAAGACCTGAAAAAACCCATTGATATTATTGATATTGGTTTCGGAAGCGGTTGCATTCCCATCATTTTAAAAAAGAATTTAAAGCAGAGTAAGGTTTATGGAATTGATATTTCGAAAGATGCTTTAAAGATTGCAAAATTAAATGCACTTAATAACCAAACGGAAGTTGAATTTAAAATAATTGATATCCTTGATAGAGAAAAATGGACACAATTACCTCAATTTGATATTATTGTCAGCAATCCGCCTTATGTATGCGAAAGCGAAAAAGAAGCAATGCATGCCAACGTGCTGGAATATGAACCTCATCTGGCTTTGTTTGTTGATAATGATATGCCTTTGATTTTTTATAGTGCAATTGCTGACTTTGCGTTAGAGAAATTGAAACCAAACAGCAGTTTATATTTTGAAATCAATGAAGGATTTGCATTTCAGACATTGGAATTATTAAAAATTAAAGGATTTTCAAACTGTGAAGTGAAAAAAGATATGCAGGGAAAAGATAGAATGATAAAAGCTGTAAATCAGTTAACAGTAAACAGTTAACAGTAAACAGTAAACAGTTAACAGTTAACAGTTAACAGTTAACAGTTAACAGTTAACAGTTAACAGTTAACA
>CAIZXK010000070.1 GCA_903936865.1 uncultured Bacteroidales bacterium
AAAGAAGAGAAAACCAGACCAAAAACAGATACCAAACCTGAAACAAAAGTGGCAAAAGAAGAAAAAACTGCAAAAACCACTTCAGAAATATTAACTGATACACCTGAAGATATGGCTCTTTCAAACAGTTTTGCAAGCAATAGAGGGCGTTTGCCATGGCCTTCGGAAAAAGGAATTATTTCAAGTTCATTTGGTCAGCATTCACATCCTGAATTGCCTGGTATTGTGATAAATAATGATGGAATTGATATTACAACAAATAGGGGAGCTTCCTGCAGAGCTGTATTCAATGGAGAAGTTACTGCAGTTATTTCCGGACCTAATGGCAACGACGTTATCATTATAAGGCATGGAAATTTTTTATCGGTTTATTCCAATCTCGAAAATGTTTACGTAAGAAGGGGCGAAAAAGTTGTTACAAAACAAAAATTAGGTTCAATTTCAACTAATGATGATGATGATAAAACTATATTGCAATTTCAAATATGGAAAGGCAATAGTAAATTAAATCCTATGGAATGGATAGCACGATAAATTATGTATAAGATGATGATAATAGTTTAATTCTGTTTATTTAATTTAATATGAAGAAATTTATTTTAGTGTTTTTACTTATTTGCTGTAATTCAATGTTTTTTTCTTGTTCGAAAGATGAGACTGAAACTATTCCCTATAGCTATGTAAACTTTTATATAAATCCTAATTCCACAATGTACTACAAATTGAACGTTGTTGGAGGTTGGGAATATTTAACCGGAGGCTATAACGGTATTATTGTTTATCGTCTTAATCAGGATGAATTTGTTGCTTTCGACAGAGCTTGTCCTTATGATTATGCTAATGGTTGTCGTATAGAAGTTGAATCTTCTTTTACTACTGCAATTGATTCATGCTGTAGCTCACGATTTATTATTACTGATGGCTCTCCATTTAGTGGACCAGCTCATGTTTCGCTTAAGCAATACAGAACAACTTATGATGGTAATAATTTGCATATTACTAATTAGAAGTTGTTGAAATAAATAATAAGAAATTGAAAAAACCAGATAGTAAATGAAATAAAAAAAGCCAGTAATCTACTGGCTTTTTTATACACATTTTACTTAATTAGTAACGATAATGTTCTGCTTTATAAGGACCATCAGGAGAAATACCTAAATACGCTGCTTGTTCTTCAGTTAATCTGGTAAGTCTAACACCAATTTGTTCCAAATGCAGGCGGGCAACTTCTTCATCCAATCTTTTTGATAAACGGTAAACACCAACTTCATAGTTATTTTTCCATAAATCAATCTGAGCCAACGTTTGGTTTGTGAATGAATTACTCATTACAAATGAAGGATGTCCGGTTGCACAACCTAAATTTACCAATCTGCCTTCGGCAAGCATGAAAATTGCATGTCCATCAGGATATACATATTTATCAACCTGTGGCTTGATGTTAATTTTCTGAATTCCCTTCCATTCTTCTAATTTATCTACTTGTATTTCATTGTCGAAATGGCCAATATTACATACAATTGCCTGATCTTTCATACGTGCCATGTGTTCGGCTGTTACTACATCCTTGTTTCCTGTTGTAGTAACAAAAATATTTCCTTCGGTAACTGCATCATCCATCGTATTTACTTCAAATCCTTCCATTGCAGCCTGTAAAGCACAAATCGGATCTATTTCGGTAACGATAACTCTGGCTCCATAACTTCTCATCGAATGAGCACAACCTTTACCAACATCACCATAACCCAATACTACAACAACCTTTCCTGCAATCATAACATCGGTGGCTCTTTTGATACCATCTGCCAAAGATTCGCGGCAACCGTAAAGATTGTCAAACTTAGATTTGGTAACAGAATCGTTTACATTGATTGCAGGAATCAATAATTCACCTCTTTCCAGCATTTGATATAAACGATGAACTCCTGTTGTGGTTTCTTCTGATACACCTTTTAATTCGGCAACTGTACGATGCCATTTGGTACTATCTTCTTTTAAGATTGTTTTGATTGTATCTAAAATAATAGCTTCTTCTTTATTTGAAGCGGTATATTCAATTGTTTTTGGATCATTTTCGGCTGCAAATCCTTTGTGAATTAATAAGGTAGCATCACCACCATCATCTACAATCAGGTTTGGCCCTTTTCCTTCAGGGAAAGATAAAGCCTGATTGGTACACCACCAGTAATCTTCAAGTGTTTCACCTTTCCAGGCAAAAACAGGAATTCCGGCAGCAGCTATTCCGGCAGCAGCATGATCTTGTGTTGAGAATATATTGCAGCTTGCCCAACGAACATCAGCACCTAATTCTACCAAAGTTTCAATTAAAACTGCAGTTTGGATGGTCATGTGAAGTGAACCTGTAATTCTTACTCCTTTTAATGGTTTTTCAACCCCATATTTTTTACGAAGTGCCATTAAACCTGGCATTTCTTTTTCTGCTATTTCTATTTCTTTTCTTCCCCAGTCAGCAAGGCCGATATCAGCAACCTTGTATTTTAAGCTATAATCTGTCATTTTAATGTATTTTTATTTTAAGTTGCAAAATTATACATTATCTGAGAAACCACAAAGAAATAGATTGATAATTATTTTTTTATATCATTAAATAAGTCCTTTTTTTACTTCAAAAAATTACAATTACTATACCAATTTTTCACTTCAGTACAAATTTCTGCTTTCTTTTCAATCATTTCAATGACAATAAAAGTTTTTTCTTAATTTTGGCAACTTAAAAAATTCTATATGCATAATCAAAAGAAGGCTTATATTTTTGCAATTCTGGCAGTTTTATGCTGGTCAACGGTTGCTACTGCTTTTAAAATCGCATTGAAATACGCCGACTTTATTCAATTATTATTTTTCACTTCTTTTATTTCATGCATTGTTTTGTTTTTTATTATGTTGATTCAAAACAAATTGGGTTTATTTAAACAAGCCAATTCAACATCCATACTTACTTCACTGGCATTGGGAATATTAAATCCTTTCCTTTACTATATCGTACTATTTAAAGCTTATTCCATTTTGCCTGCACAGGAAGCTATGACATTGAACTATACATGGCCAATAATGCTGATTATTCTTTCAATTCCTTTATTAAAGCAAAAACTTTCTTTAAAAAGTGCATTGGCAGTTGCAATTAGCTTTTTTGGAATTTTTATAATATCTGCAAAAGGGAATATTCTTGATTTTAAATTCAGCAATTTATATGGCGATTTATTGGCAATCGGGAGTTCTGTAATCTGGGCTTTATTCTGGCTTTTCAATATGAAAGACAATAAAGACAGTGTCCTTAAATTATTTTTGAATTTTTTGTCGGGAAGCATTATGTCGTTGATTTTGTTATACTTTACTACTGGTTTTAATATTAATCAGAATGCATTTCCAGCATTTGCATATATTGGCGTATTTGAAATGAGTTTAACATTTGTATTTTGGTTAACTGCTTTAAAATATTCTTATTCTACAGATAAAGTAAGTCAGTTAATATTTCTTTCTCCTTTTTTGTCTTTGTTTTTTATCTTTTTTATAATTGGTGAAAAGATTCATATTTCAACTATCATAGGATTGATATTTATTATTTTAGGAATTGTTTTGCAGCAATTATTCAAAATGAAAGTTAATTTAAAGTCGAAAAATGAATAATTATTTTATAAAAAAATATACCTTTGTAGATATTTATCATATATGAAAACTTATCAATCCATTATAGAGAAAAAAAACAGCGGAATAAAACAATTTGCTGTTCTGATAGATCCCGACAAGCCTACAGACAGGCAATTAAGCGAAATTGCTCTGCTTTCAAATGATGTAGGAGTAGATTATTTTTTTGTAGGTGGAAGTTTGCTTACCAATAATAATTTAGATAATTGTATTTCTGTTTTAAAATCAAATTCTGCAATTCCTGTTATTTTATTTCCGGGTAATACTTTGCAAATAAGCAGTAAAGCAGATGCTATATTGTTTCTTTCACTTATTTCGGGTCGAAATCCTGATTTATTAATTGGTAATCATGTAATATCGGCACCCTATATCAGAGAGAGCAAACTTGAAGCTATTCCAACTGGTTATATGTTAATTGAAAGTGGAAAGCATACTACTGCTTTATATATGAGCAATACGTTCCCTATTCCTTCCGACAAAGAAGATATTGCTGCATGTACTGCAATGGCAGGTGAAATGCTGGGTTTAAAACTTATATATCTGGATGCAGGAAGCGGTGCTTTAAATCCGGTATCTTCAAAAATGATAATGAATGTTGCCAAAAGTATTAAAATACCGATTATTACAGGCGGTGGAATCATTACTCCCGAAAAAGCCATTGAAAACTGCGAGGCTGGAGCTGATATTATTGTTGTTGGCAATGGTATTGAGAAATCCGATTCTTTGATAAAAGAAATTGGGTATGCTATAAAAGGATTCAACTAAAATAATTTTCCTGTTTATTTTCCCATTACGAATAACGTTTAAAGAATCAATACATAGAAGATACGACTTTATAAAGCTAAGCTATCCCTTGGGATTTTTTATTTTAGTAAATCTTCAATACTATCATAATAGAAATTATCTTCAATCTTAATCTTGCGATATTTATTTAAAAAGGGTTTATCCAAAAAATTATTAGTAATTTCATTTAATGGGATCGAAAACAATTCTTCCGGTTTATCAGGAGTGCCACCAACGCCAATTGATACAAATACAGGTATATTACGTTGTTTGAGAAATTGTTTGTAATTTTTCAATTGATATCCTTCTGCCCATTCAATCCCATTTTTAAAATAGCTTGCTCTCCATTTGCATTCGATGGCAAATATTTCGCTTTTACCTTTTAAAGTAAATTGTATTTCAAAATCAGGAAAATGATTTGATTCAGCATAAATACCATCAGAATATTTGTCGCTTCGCCATTCTTTAATTTTAAAGTACTTTAGGTCAAATTTGTGAATAATATATTTTTCAAAAGCATCACCTTTAGCTTTACTTCCGGTAATTGTATTTTCATTTTGTTTTGGTTTTGTAATGTTTTCTTTAATTGAAGTTACTGATTTTTGCTTTTCAATTCTTTCAACAACTCTGTTTTCATCATCCAATCCATTTCTTTTTTCTTCAGTTTTATTGTTTGATTCTTTTACTTCTACATGTCTTGCTTTAGTTTGTAAATTATTATTTGCAACCATCACAATTCCGATTATTAAGCCTATACAACTTATAATAATTATTATAATTCCTGTCATTTTTTTATTGTTCATTGATTAGTATTTATTTAATTGAATTTTCTACAACCCCGATTTCTTCATTCGTTAATTCATAAAGCTGATAAACCATTTGGTCAATAGTGGTATCGGTGTTTTCGATTTGTGTTCTCAGGGCAATTGCTTTTTGAGATTCCTGTTTGTAATATTCTTCCCATTCAGCTTTTTGTGCCAGACTTATTTTTATTTTCTTTTTCTCCAGTTCTTTTATAAATTCAGGGTAGGGTAGAAGATACCAATTTTGGAGTTTGGAGGGTAAGTCTTTTGTTTCTAATTCTCTTTGAATAGAACGCTGAAATTTAGCTGTAAGTTCGTGAAGTTCTTTGTTAAGAATAAGCATTAAATCAGCTTTTTCTATAAAAGGTTGCTGTTTGATTGGGATTTTAATTGGGATCTGAGCAACATATTTCTTTTTAAATCTTAAATAACCTCCAGATACATGAGCATCATTAAATTTTGATATAAACCAAAAGCTTAACAATTTACTATTTAGCAATGCCAATAGTGTTTTGTAATCAATCTTTTTCTTTGTTATAAGTAAAGAATATAAGGTATTGACAGAATAATATTTTTCAATATCATAATAGGCCTGTAGTCTTAATGAAATGTCCCTTATCAATATTTTTTCATTATCATATAATTTAGGAGATGTTAGATTTGCATAATCTCCTTTTTCTTTATCAATAAGACTAATATCAAAATTAACAAATAAATTTTTATCAGGATTTATTATATATCTATCCAAGTCTCTTCCTCTCAATAATGGCTTACAATTATCATTTACTTTATCATTAATGATAAGCTTTTCCCTAATATTTCCAGTATGAATTGTTTCTGTAATGCTAGTCAAATTTATTAAAGCAATTGTGTCTTGTTCAATTTTGCCAATTAATGAAGATTCAGAAAAATTAGATTTGAAAATAGACAAATCATATTTACTTTCGTTTTCCTTTTCAAAAAGCTTTTTCTTTAGATTTATTATCACAGGATAAACCGAAGCGTCAATAAAAATATTTTCATTGGAAAAATCTTTAATTTCATTAACAATAGCATTTTCTAAAATATATTTTCTGCTTTTAAGACCATAATTTGTTGCAATAAATTTATTTGGTATTATGAAAGATAAATATCCATTTGTTTTAATTATTTTCAATCCTTTTTCAATAAATAAAACGTAAAGATCAAACTGTTGATAAGCACTTTTGTAATTTTTATAAAAATAATTCTTATCATTAATATTCAATAATACATTTCTTACATAAGGCGGATTTCCGATAACTACATCAAATCCATACTTATCAAATCCTTTGCTTTCAGGTTTATAAGAATACAATGGTTCCTGAACTTCATCCAAATAATCTCTGTCACCAGGTTCGGGTTCGTTAGGAATAACTGTTTTGGGTTTGCGGTAATACGGAAATACCTGAGGAAATTCCAGAAACCAGTTAAAAGCCTTTTCTCCAGCTATTTCAGGATCATCAATCAGGGAGTTTCCACATTTTATATTATTGTTCAAATCGTTGAGTTTGCGATTAGGACGTGCAGTACGCAACCATAAGGAAAGACGGGCGATTTCTACGCTTTCTTCGTTCAAATCCACACCAAACAGATTGTTTTCCAAAATACTGTTTTCAATATCACTTAATATCAATGCATCACCAAAAAGTTTGGCTTGCAATTCGTCCACATAGCTATGTTCATTAATTAAAAAATCTAGTGCCTGATTTAGGAAAGCACCCGAACCACAGGCTGGATCGCATATTTTAAGCTGCAACAACCAATTGCGATATGAAGTTAGTTTTTCTGCTAATTCCTGTACAGCTTTCTTTTGGCGCTTTTTATCATTTGTATATTCTTCTTCTAGTATATTAAGTTCTGCTTTCTTTTCTGTGCAAAGTTTCCCAACGGTATTGTCAATAATGTATTTGGTTATATATTTGGGTGTATAAAAAACACCGTCTTTCTTTCGTTTAGTTTTGGTTTTATCTATTTCAGTTCCTTCTAATTGTGCTTTTACTTCTTCAAGTTCGTTGAGTGAATTCTCAAAAATATGTCCCAGAATATTCACATCCACTTCGCTGGCAAAATCATATTCTGAAAGTTTCAAGGTATGCTTGTAAAGTAAATCATCATCAATTATAACATTATCCAATACCTCATCAGTTTTAAATAAGCCACCATTATATGCGAATACATCGTATCTTTTCCCTTTAAATCCTGTATTTAAATACCCAAAGTACTTTTTAAACCTATCATAAAGTGGAATTTCAACATCTCTTACTTGTAATTCTTTCCAATCATTCAGTATTAATCGAACTGAATTTGGTGGTAATAACTGACGATCTTCGGCAAAGAACAAGAACAAATATCGATCTAAAAGTTTTTGTGATTTTTTAAATAAAGTAAGTGAATCAAATTGTTTATTTAATGATATCAAATTCTGATGCAATTCTCTTTTAAACAATGAATAATCCTGATAAAGTATTTTTGTAATAATATCTTCCTGACTGAGTGATTCATCTTTTAATTTCTTTGGAATTCCTTTTTCAATACTTTCAAAAGAAAGACATAAATACATTAATTCAAATTCCTTTTCGGTAAGCGTAAATAGGTTAAATTCAATATGCTCAATGGCATTATCAATATAAAACCTCAGTTTTTCGAAGTTTGAAGTAATTACATAAACACATTCGTGTTGATTGTTTTTATAACCAAAAGCCTGCGATTCTATCTTGTTTAAATCAGTCGTGTTTGTTCCTTTTAGCTCAATTACTGCTTTTACAATAGCATTGATAATTATTGCACCATCTGCTTTTTTGCTATCCTTTATGTTTTTGAATTCAGTAGTAAGATTAAAATTAGGATTGGGATTCTTTGTATATCCCAGTATATTAACAAACAAATCTATAAGAAACTCTCCCTGATATTGCTCTTCTTTGCTGTTTCTGATATTTTCCTGAATGGATGAATTGTGGAAATATGTTTTGAAATTTTCAAAAGCAGATTTAAGTATTTGTTTATCTAAAGTCTTTAGATATTTGTTGATTACTGAAGGTTGAAACAATCCCATATTCCTCTAATTTTAGTTTTTTTTAAAGATTTACTAAAGCACAAACTTATAAAAGATTTGTGATATTGGCAAGTAAAAGAAAAATATAATTTGATTATAATTCTCTATCTAAAATCTAATTTTTATTTTAACTCAAAGTTCTGGAAATCCGCAGATTTTCCGCAAATTTAATTCCCTTTCTGCAAAGTAAATCCAAAAGTAGTTCCGATACCTACCGAACTTCTTACATTTATGGTTTGTTCATGGGCTTCAATAATATGTTTTACAATAGATAAACCCAGCCCGGTGCCGCCTTCTTTGCGTGAACGGCTTTTTTCGGTACGGTAAAACCTTTCAAATAATCGCGGAATATCGTGTTCACTCACACCTATTCCATTATCAGTAACTTCCACCAGAATATGTTCATCCATATCGAAAAAACTTATTTTAGTTACAGCATTTTCATCAGAACTGTATTTTAATGAATTATCTATAAGGTTTGTGAGTACCTGTCGGATACGGTTTTTGTCGGCATATACAATAATATTCTTTTCATCGGTAGGTACAATATATAGTTTAATTTTTCGCTTTTTCGCTTTAATCTCCAAAAAATCAACAATTTCTTTTACCAGAGCAATTATATCAAATTTTGAAAATTCGAGTTTCAATTCACCCGATTCCAGTTTGGAAATTTCCTCCAGATCCTGAATGATGGCAATCATCCGGTTAATACTCTTTTCGGTACGAAGTAGATATTCTTTATTAATGGAGGGATCTTCCAGACCGCCATCAAGCAATGTAAGAATATAACCCTGTATATTGAAAATAGGTGTTTTAAGTTCGTGAGATACATTGCCGATGTATTCGCGGCGATAAATTTCAAGTTTTTTAAGATCTTCAATTTCCTTACTCCGGTCTTCTACCCAGTCGATAACTTCTTGATTTACATTTTCAAGCAAATCACTATTTGTTTTAAGCCTTTCTTTTAGGTTTTTCTTTGAATCTTTAAGTTTATGTATCGTTTTATAAATAATTTTTATTTTCCCGTAGAGGAATTTTTCAATTGAATATCTGATGGTAAAAAAGGAGAAGGCAAAAACTGAAATGCCAATAATCAAAGCCATGTAAAAATTAAAAACAGCAAATAAGTATGCCGAAAAACAATAAATTACAATAGAAAATGCGGTTATAATCAATGCATTATTCCTGGCAATTTTTAAGGGATTTGAGTTAAACATTATTCCTCGTATTTATAACCAACACCTTTTATTGTTTTAAGGTTTTCAATTCCTATTTTCTCGCGTATTTTCCTGATATGTACGTCAATGGTTCTATCGCCAACAATTACATCATCACCCCATACTTTTGAGAAAATCTCACTTCTTGTAAAAACTTTATTGGGTTTTGAACAAAGTATGGAAAGTAATTCAAACTCTTTGCGGGGAAGAATAATTTCGTTACCATCTTTGATAACCAAATACTTTTCTTTATCAATAATAATATCTTTTAATTCAACAACTTCCTTTTGTACTTCTGTTTCTTTATATCTTCTTAAAAGTGCTTTTACCCGGCTGGTAATTATTTTGGGCTTAATGGGCTTAGTGATATAATCATCAGCACCAGCATCAAAACCAGCTAACTGAGAATAATCTTCGCCTCTGGCTGTAAGAAAAACAACAAGTGTATTTGCCAATTTTGGATTTTTTTTAATAATGGAACAAGTTTCAATACCATCCATTTTTGGCATCATAACATCCAGAATAATAAGATGTGGTATTATATTAGCTGCTTTTTCAATGGCTTCCTTTCCATTTTCGGCAGTATGCACTATATATCCCTCTTTTCGGAGGTTGTAACCCAAAAATTCTAAAATATCAGGTTCGTCGTCAACTAATAAAATGCTGTATTCGTCTGTTTTCATTATTTGTATTATTAAACTAACTTTCAAATAGTTTTACAAAAATAACAAATATAAACCAGAATTATCATTATGATAATTGAAATATAACAATTTCTTAAAATTGGAAATAAATGAATGGTTGGATTTCGGATGATTTAACCTGAAAAAGCATAAAAACAATAATTACAACAACAAATGCTTTTGCAAAAAATGGAATTCTGATAAAACTGTTTTTATAGAATTCTTTGAATGAAACTGGTAACCAATGAATTATAAAAGCCAATACGATTAAAGAAAAAACATTTTTATAAGAAATAATTACATCAGTAACCTTTAACCAATTGAAGTTATACATTATTTGATTTAACATACCTGAAACACTTCTCAAACTATCGGCTCTGAAAAACATCCAGGCAAATAGCACAAAATGAAAGGTTAAAAACGAAGCTGCAAATTTATTAATCTTATTTTCTTTTTCTTTTTTAGGGAAAAAATTCATCCATAATTTGTGTATGGCTAGACCCAATCCATGCAATCCGCCCCAAATGATAAACCGAACAGCTGCACCATGCCATAATCCACCAATAAGCATTACCAAGAAAAGATTTATATAGGTTCGTATTTTACCTTTTTTATTTCCACCCAAAGGGATGTATAAATAATCTCTCAGCCAGGTAGATAAGGAAATATGCCAACGATGCCAGAAATCTGTAATATTAGAAGCTTTGTAAGGCGAATTGAAATTTACAGGAAGTCTGAATCCCAAAAGAAGTGCAACACCAATTGCGATATCTGTATAACCTGAAAAATCACAATAAATTTGAATTGCATAACCATATACCGCCATCAGGTTTTCAAATCCTGAATAAGCAAGCGGACTATCAAAAACGCGATCAACAAAATTGATGGAAATATAATCAGAAATCAGCATTTTCTTAATCAACCCATTTAAAATAAGGAATAAAGCAAAACCAAATTCTTTCATTGAAAGTGAATATTCCTTATATAGTTGTGGTATAAAATCATAAGCTTTTACAATTGGTCCAGCAACCAATTGAGGGAAAAAAGTAACAAAACATCCGTAATCGAGAATGTTATGTAAAGGTTTTAATTTTTTTCGATACACAGAAACCGTATAGCTTATAGATTGAAATGTATAGAAAGAAATTCCGACAGGTAATATAATGGAAGTGATGTCGATATGTGTTCCAGCAACACCATTTGTCCATGCAGCTAAATAATTAACTACCTTAAAATCGGTATTGAAAGCTGTATTTATTGAGTCCAGTAAAAAGTAGCTATATTTAAAATAAGCCAATACACCCAGATTCATAATAATGCTTAGCGTTAAATAGATTTTTTTTCTCAAATCTGTTTTTGCCCTGTCTATCCATAGCCCAACTGCAAAGTCGAATAATGTGGTAAAGGCCAATATTATAAAGAAATAACCTCCTGATTTGTAATAGAAAAATGAACTTACAAGAAACAAATACGTATTTCTGGCAGCCTTTTTCTTATATATTATAGAATAAAAAGTAAGTACAATAGCAAAAAACACCCAAAAATAAAATCGGGTGAATATCATGGGTGCATTGGCATCGTAAGTAAAAAAATCTATTAAGTATTCCATTTAATTTTTTATTCCTGTGTCAATAATATTGTCATAAGCATTTAAAAATGCATTAAATAGCAAATCGCCCTGTAAAGCATACCCAGCTCTGGAAAAGTGAACTTTATCACTTGCAGCCAAACCAGCTTTCATCCATTTTTTAATGGATGTAAAACCACCCATTACCTCATGCAGATTCCATACTGCACAATCTTTTTCTTTAGCTACTTTCTGTATAATTTTTGATGCAAGCAGCATATTCGGATTTGGATAGCGTTTTCTCCTATAACTGTCTGGTGGTGTAGTTAATAAAATAAATATATCTGGCAAAGCTGTTTCAATCCTATCAATCAGAACGTTTAGATTATTCTCAAAAATATCTGAATTAAAATTTGCAGAATAGGCGTCATTTGTCCCTAGAGAAATTATAATCCATTGAAGATTTAATGATTTTAATTGTGATTCAAGCAAATTACATTTTAGAAAAGAATTAATTTCTGCTCCGTTTATTCCAACTGCTGAGTAAATTACACCTGGATCATCATTACTCAGTTCAATTCCATAAAGTGTAAAACATTTTTGCAAACTATCAGTTTTCTGAAGTAATATATTTAAAGTATCAAAGTGGTTTTCTGTAATGAACTCAGAGTAATCATTTGTTTTGTAATGATTATCAATGATTTGATTTTCGGAAAGTACGATATTAAAAACAGTATCACTATTGTTATGGTAAATTCTCACTTTATTAAAATCCTGAAAAGGGAAGTTATGATTATTTAAAATAATTCTGATAGTAGCTTCAGGTTCATAAGTAGTTACAGAAATTCCTGTAATTCCTAAATCGCAGTTTTCTGACTCTGTTATGTTTCTGCGATGTTCCCATTTCCCTGTATATTTTACTTTATAATTATCAGGATTATTGGTAGATGCAACATTATATGGAAAGATGAAGCCTCTGCTTCCTTTTATACCAAGTGCAAAAGATTGAAGATTTTCTCTCATTTGACCCGAGAAATAATCTGCTTGTATATGAGAATCTCCAATTTGCAATACTTTTAATTGACCTTCACCTCTTATAATCAGATTATTCAGATTTGAACATATTTCCGTAAAGTAAATTTTTGATTTTCCGAAAAATTGAATTTGATTTTGCTGTAGATTTATAAAATCATAATTAATTGTTTTGTAAGGAGTATCCTGAGAATTACAAAACAATCCGTTTAAAATAAATATATTAATAAGTATGATTTTTTTCATCAACTATTTATTTTATTGCAAGTTTACCGAAACCGCTTTCGGCAAACTTTTGATATTGATAAAAATCGTAAATAAGTGCATTATAAAACATTTCGGCAACCATTCTGGATCCCTTTTCGTTGAAATGTGTGAAATCTTTATTAGCTAAAGCAGGTTTTGCAAAAACCCAACTTGGCATTGAATTTTCACCACCCATAGCCTCAAACAAATCCCAATATGCACAACCGGCTCTGAAAGCTGCATTTTTTTGAGCTTTTCTAATTTTATCTATATTTGGATTTGTTTCATAATAATCACCTGCTTTTCTTGAACGATCAGAGATGCCAATTACCAAAACACAAATATCTTTGTTGGTGGCTTTTATAGTTTTTAATTGATTGTAGAAACCTCTTTCGTAATAGTTGTAATCAGGAATAATTGTTTTTTCATTTTCAGGAACGGCATTTACTCCAAATTGCATTATTATTAGTTTTACATTAAGTAATTCATAGAATTTCTTAAGCAATTCAAAATTGGCTTGAGCAAAACCATATCCGGAACTTCCTCTTAAAGGGATATTATCAACAGCTATTCCCTTTTTAGCATCTAAAGCAAATCCATATATATCAGGACTATCAAGGCCTTTGAGTTGCAAAGAAATAGTTTTGGGCGTTTTGTCAAAATTAAATTCAGTAATTGACAAATCTCTATTTGCATTAAGAGTCTTTGATTCAACCACTTCTTTATTAGCCGAAATACTAAGTTTTACATCTTTTTTATTATAACCATAAAGTAATTTGATGTTTTCAAAATTTCTTGTATTTGCATATCCTTGATTAGATGGACTTATATAAATGTCTCCTTTATAAATTAATGTATCAATACCTGATGAATCTTTAATAGCTGGAGAAAATCTTGCAAATCCGAGCATTGCTCCATATCTATTATGTTTAGCTCTAAGATCAGATTTTCCAATTAATGTATATTTCAGCCAGTCACCAACTACAGATTCATTAACTGACATAGAAGGTGTTGCATTAATTAATTGCATCATACCGCAGCCATTTCCACCAAAACGGGTTTGTAATTTATAACGGATAAATCCGGTTATACGATCGCCTTCTATTTGAGAATCTCCATAATGAAAAATCCTAATCAAAGATTCGCTTTGTTTAAGTTGGTTTAATGCATAAAAAAATGGATATAAAACAGATATATCGTTATTTGGATATTCTATTTTCCGGATATTCTTCAAAAGTGAATCGGAATAGGTTTGGTTGGTGTCTAATGCCAATGAATCAATATTTATAGTTGTATTTGTACTGTCCAATGGATCTGAAATTTTTGAAATATCTGCATAATGGACTTTTTTTAAAGAGAAAATATCTTTAAAATCAGTGAAATATAGAGAAATATTGTTATTTATTTTAATTCCTTCTTTTGGAAAAGCAAAGATTAAAACTGACAGTAAGAAAAAAACGAATAGAAGAAATATAAGTATTTTCCCCGGTTTCATCAACGTAGAGATTTAAGTAATTAAGTTATTTTGATTTAATAAGTAAGGATTGACCAATATTGATTTTCCCATCTTTTTTCAAATTATTCCAATCAATCAGATCATTTATAGAAACATCATATTTCCTTGAAATAGAGCTTAATGTTTCACCTTTTTGCACTTTATGAGTTGATTTTTCTGGATTTTTCTTTGAAGCTGTTTTTTTATTTTTCTTAGTAGGATTTTCATCTTTAATTTCTTTTGATGGTTTCTCTGTTTTTTTTACTTCATGTTTTATAGTATCAATTTTAGGTTCATCATTTTTTGTTTTAACTGCAGAGTTTGTTGATTTTTCGTTATCAGAAGTCTTTGACTTTTTTGTAGTATAAATGATTAGTTTTTGTCCGCCCTTTAGTTTTTTACTTTTAATTCTGTTCCATTCCTTTAATGCGGCCACATCAACTCCATACTTTTTTGCAATATTATTTAAATTATCACCACTTTTTACTTTATGAGTTACTCTAATAATTTCATCATTCGGACTGATTTGTAAATAATTTTTATGTGGAGCAATTTCAGTATATTTTATCATGGATTCTTTGGATTTTAATGAAATCGAATCTTCCATTTCAATAAAAGTAGTAACCAGATTTACAGGTAGTTTCAATGAATAAGATTCACTATTACCAGGAATAATGTCATTTTTATATTGTGGATTCATATCCCTTAATTGCTGTAACGGTAAATCTAAAGCTTCTGAAACATCTTTTAGATTTAAATCAGCATCAACCATTACAGTGTCTGTAAGTGTTGGAAAATCAATTTTCTGCGGAAATAAATTATGCTCTTTATAATAATTCATCATATAATTAGCAGCAATAAAAGCAGGAACATAACCTCGGGTTTCAGCTGGCAAATAGTCGTAAATCTCCCAGAAATTAGTTTTTCCTTTCGATCTTTTTATGGCTTTATTCACATTACCCGGGCCACAATTATAAGCAGCAATTGCCAATGTCCAGTCTTTATAGATACCATATAAATCTTTTAAATAACTGGCAGCGGCATAACTTGCTTTTATTGGGTCTCTTCTTTCATCAACCAACGAATTAACCTGTAAATCATATATTTTTCCAGTTGTGTACATAAATTGCCATAGTCCTGATGCTCCTACTCTTGAGGTAGCTCTTGGATTAAGTGCAGATTCAATAATGGTTAAGTACTTGAGTTCCTGCGGTAATCCCTGTTTGTCGAGAATTTCTTCAAAAATAGGAAAATAATATTCTGACAAGCCAAGCATTACTTTTACATGTTTCCTTTTTTTGTTTACATATAATTCAATAAATGCTCTAACTTTTTCATTATAAGTCATATCAATAATAGAAGGAAGAGATTGAAGCCTTTGAATATAAACCGAATCAGAAAATTGAGGAATAATATCTTTATCCATATTTTGAGCAGGATAGAGACTATTGAGATTAACTTTAAGTGATTGACTAACAAAGAAATTATTAAGTAAGCTATCTAAATTTGCCTGAAATTCTTTACTGCTGATTTTTACAGTATCGTCTGGTATTCGGGAAAAAAAATTGGTAATTGAGTAAGAGTTATTTGCAAGAAATACAAATAATAATAGAAAAACACTAAAAATTACACTTTTAACCACCCTCATAATATTTTTATTCAAATTTAAAATGCAATGCAAAATAAGCTAAAATTTTTAAAAATAAGGAATTTTAATTCTTAAAAAAATGTAATAATAGTTTTATTTTTGAATCAAAAATAAAAAATTCAAACTAATTTTGCAGTTTATTTTTTTAATTTGTTTTTCTAAAAATTTACTATAAATAACAACAGATGAATTGGATAAATGACTTAGTATGGAGCGAAACTGTAGCTCATACAATATTGATATATAGCTTTGTAATTGCTTTGGGGATTGCATTGGGAAAAATAAAATTTTTTGGTATTTCTCTTGGAATTACATTTGTGCTATTTGCTGGTATATTAATTGGTCATTTTGGTTTTAAAGTTAATAGTGAAATGCTCGGTTTCATTAAAGAATTTGGACTGATACTTTTTGTTTTTTCTATTGGTTTACAAGTTGGACCTGGATTTTTCGAGTCCTTTAAAAAAGGAGGATTAACACTTAATTTGTTAGCTTTAAGCATTGTTTTGTTGGGTGGATTAACAACTATAGTTCTGCATTTTGTTACAGGAATGTCGATGCCGATGTTGGTAGGAGTAATGTCCGGAGCTGTAACAAATACTCCGGGTTTAGGTGCTGCACAGCAAGCATTGGTCCAGGTTTCAAAAGATATACCCAATGGAAATCTTCCAGTAATTGGGTTGGGATATGCAGTGGCTTATCCTTTTGGTGTTGTTGGGATTATTTTAACAATGTTAATAATCAGAAGAATAAGTAAAATAAATATTCAAAAAGAATTAATTGATTATACTCAATTACAAAATCCTTCTGAAGAGTTTCCTGAAAAAGTTTGTGTAAATGTGAAGAATCCTTTATTATTTGGTAAAAGGATAGATGTAATATCAAAAGATTTTGATTCTGATATTGTTATATCAAGAATTTTACATGATGGTTTTTTTTATTCAGCCAAAGCTGATAGTTGTATATATGAAAATGATATTTTACTTATAGTTGCTAAAAAGCAACATATTGAATATATAATCAATAAATTTGGTATTGAAAGTGAATTGGATATTTTCTCAGAATCTCATAAACTTAAATCAAAACAAGTATTGGTTACAAATAATCAGGTAATTGGTAAAAATTTGGGTTCATTAAAATTACGAACAAAATTTAATATTAATATTACACGAATTTATCGGTCGGGTATCGAATTGGTTGCATCTCCCCAATTAAAATTACAAATGGGAGATAAGCTAACTGTTGTGGGCGAAGAGATAGATATTGATAAAGTTGCATTAATAATTGGAAATTCAGTTAAACGAATTAATGAACCAAATTTAATTCCAATTTTTATTGGTATTTTTATTGGAATATTAGTAGGAAGCATTCCATTTGCCCTACCTGGAATTCCTAATCCTGTTAAATTAGGTTTGGCAGGAGGTCCTTTGATTGTTGCCATATTGATAAGTAAATATGGTTACAGATTTTCAATGATTTCATACACAACACCAAGTGCCAACTTAATGCTTCGTGAAATTGGAATTGTTCTTTTCCTTGCCAGCGTTGGAATTAAATCGGGCGAGAAATTTATACCAACCTTACTGTCTGGAGATGGATTTATATGGATGAGTTATGGAGCTATAATTACATTAATACCTATTTTGATTATCGGTTTTTTTGCAAGGAATATTTTAAAAAAGAATTTCTTTGAAATATGTGGCTTGATTTCCGGAAGTATGACAGATCCTCCAGCATTGGCTTATGCTAATAGTATCGCTCAGAATGAAGCTCCGGCAGTAGCCTATGCAACAGTTTATCCTTTAGTGATGTTCCTTCGGATTTTAGTGGCTCAATTGTTAATCTTGTTTTTTGTATAATAATATTTCTATATGAATAAAATCGAAAATGCTTTACTCCTTTTTAATGGAAATTATAATTGTTCTCAGGCTGTATTTGCCTCTTTTTCCGAAGTTTTAGGAATGGAAAAAGAAATGGCTTTACGTATTGCCTGTGGTTTTGGTGCCGGTATAGCTCGACAACAATTGATATGTGGAGCAGTAACCGGTGCAATAATGGTAATTAGTTCAAAATACGGAAATTATACCGAAGAAGATTTAGTTTCTAAAGAAAAAACATATCAATTAATACATCATTTTAGTGAAAAATTCCTTGAAAAACACAATTCTATAGAATGTAATAAATTAGTTGGGTGCAATTTTAATACGGAAGAAGGAATAAAATATTATTCCGAAAACGAAATCCAAAAAAAGATTTGTGCTGAATGTATTAAAGATTCAATTGAGATTCTGGAGGAAATTCTTAGAGAAAAATAGCTATTTTAAAGGTTTGTGAGCCGCTAAATATTCTGTAAGCCAAATTAGAAAAATACCTGTAATTGCAAAAAAAATTGCAATAATTACTTCATTATTAAACTGTTCTGGTATTTTGGGTAGGTAGCGTAAAACTACTGGCATTCCATCAGAATTATGAAGTATATTTCCTTCGGAATCTAACTTATAGAAGAACTTTTTCCATGGCCAGATAACAATCAATGAACCTATTATAAATCCAGCAATTAATGCTAATGTTTGGTTTTTATATCTTTTATAAACATAAGCAAGAATATAGGAGAAGCCAACTAATCCGGCAATTGCACCCAAAACAAAAGGTAGTAAAATTCTGATATTCATTGTAGAAATCCCATCAATCATTGTTAGTTCATAATTTCCCATTAATACAAGAAGAAAAGATCCTGATAATCCCGGTAATATCATTCCAACTATAGAAATAGCACCGCTTATAAAAAGAAAGAAAATATTATCATTGGGCGATGCAGGATTTATAAATAAAAAGATTACACCTGATATTATTCCAAAAATCAAACTAAAAATTGATGAAAATGACCATTTTTCTACCATAATAATAACGTAATAAATACTGGCTAAAATTAATCCAAAGAAAAATGACCAGATAAAAACAGGATAATGTAAAAAAAGATATTCAAATGCTTTTGCAAGTGATAATAAAGCTGTTAACATTCCTAATCCAACTGATATCAGAAAATAAAAATCGGTTTGTAAAACAAAACCTTTCCAGTTTCCTTTATAAAGCATTTTAAAAGCTGATAAATTATAAGATTTAAGAGCATAAATAAATCTTTCAAAAATTCCAGTTATTAATGCAATGGTACCACCAGATACACCAGGAATAATATTCCCAACCCCCATAGCTAATCCTTTGAAAAACAATACTATATATTTTTTCACTTGGTATGATATTTAATTAATCCGTTCATAGGTGTTTTCTCGATAGTTTTAACATTCACATTCCATTTTTTTGCAACTGCCCTTAGTATATCCTGATAATAATAACCTACTGAACCTGTACAACTTAATGGCTGATTATTATAATTAGTATAATGACTGATCTGATAAAGGAAAAACTTGTCAAAAGCATCTGCTATTATCTGATATATAAATGGATGTGATATATTTTCAGCTAAGAAAATTGAAAAGGAAGCAAGAAATCTATTTGGAAAAGCTTGTTTATAAACTGCATCTAAAATATGGTTGAAACGAAATGGATATTTCTGTTCAAATAATTTTCTTAAATCCAAAGGTAATTCATTTCGTAAATAGAAACTTATTAATGCTTTACCAATATAAACCCCAGCTCCTTCATCTCCAAACATATAACCAACAGATTCAACGTTTTCGAGTATTTCAGAACCATTATAAAGGCATGAATTAGAGCCAGTTCCCAAAATACATGCAATTCCGGATTCTGTTCCGCAAAGTGAACGTGCCGCTGCAAGTAAATCATGTTCAACTTCAACGTTAGCTAATCTGAAAAAACCTTCCAGTGGTTCACGAATTATATCTTTTTTTTGTAAACTACTACAACCCGATCCATAGAAAAAAACATTGGTAATTTGTTTTTCATTGACAAAAGGAAGTAAATTTTTTTCTAACTCAGCTTCAATTCCTTGCGAATCAATAAAATAAGGATTAAATCCAATGGTTTGAAAGTTGCGGATGTCATTATCTTTTGCAATCAAACTCCATTCAGTTTTTGTTGAACCACTGTCGGCGATTAGAATCATTTTATTAAAATATTAGTTGAATAATCTTGGGTGCAAATATAATAATTCCTATTATTAATGCAGCTATTGCATTAATTAAAACTGCAGCAGCAGCCATATCTTTCACTTTACCAGCTTTTAAATTATATTCAGGGGAAATAATATCTGTAAGTAATTCAATTGATGAATTTATTATTTCGGAGGATATTACCAGTGAAAAAATGATAAGTAGTATAAGCCATTCGGTTATATTTATTTTTAGTAAAAATCCAAGAATCAATACAATAACAACTGCTAACAAGTGAATTTGAAGATTATGCTGTGTTTTTACAGCTGTTTTAATACCTGAAAAAGCATAATAAAAGCTTTGAATTCTTTTTTTTAAACTAAATTTTTCTGTATGCATTTTTATTTTGAATTTCAATTTTCAAAAATAAGCATAATATTATTAAAATTACATTTTACAATTATATTATAATTCATTAAAATAAGTAATATCTCTTCAGATTACCTTTCAATTTAAACAAAAATTTATGGTATTATATTGTATATCTATAAGTTAATCTTCTTTTTTGAAAATATACCCAATACTAATTAATCCAACGTTTAATTATAAAACTGTATGTATTTAAATTAAAGTATTTTAATTCATATTAAGATTATCAGCTAGTTAATATAAGGTTTGTAGTAATAATATAGAACAAATAAAATTTGATAACAGTCTTTTTTATTTCAATTACAATTCTATTTAAAAAAAATGTAATTTTGTTTAATGATACTACATTATAATTATTTGTTTATATGAAAAATAATATCAGAAAAATAATTACTGTTTTAATGATTTTTTCACTTCCGTTATTTTTTAGTTGTCGAACCAATTCTTCAGCTCAGAGGCAAAAACAAGTTGAAAATCAGAGGGAAGAAAAAGATAAAGAAGCAGAGAGATTATACAGTAATGCAAAGGAAAAGCATCTGAAAAATCAAACCCGTCAAACCCGTAAGCAAATGAAAAGCAACAGAGGAAATGCAGAAAAATCTGGTTATGCTAAGAAAAAACCTTGTTTTATTAAAAGATGGTTTACAAAAAAACCAAAAAATACCTGTCCAAAATCCTAAGAAATGACACAATTCAAAGTAATATTACTCTATTTTTTTCTGTTGCATAATTTAGGAAATGCTCAGATTAGTAATATTAATTTTGAACGATTGTCTTCAGAAGTTATTAAACTTGATAAGGGGCTTTCTCAGAATTCAGTTCAAGCTATTATTCAGGATAATAATGGTTATTTATGGATTGGAACCTGGGATGGATTAAATCGTTTTGATGGATATAATTTTTCAATAATTAAACCTGATTATTTTAATGCAGGAAATGGATTGAGTAGTTCAAGTATTCGTGCATTATTTATTGATAAAGAGGGGTATATGTGGATTGGGACGGAGTCTGGATTAAATAAATATAATACTAAAACCCGTACATTTATTCAATATAAAAACAACCAATACTATAAAAACAGTTTATCGAGCAATTATATAAATGCAATAACCGAAGATAATTATGGTAATTTATGGGTTGGAACCAATCAAGGATTAAACAAACTTGATAAGAAAACAGGTAAAATTCAGAGATATTTTTTAAACCCAACGAATGCAAACTCAATAAGTAATGATAATATCAATTCATTAGCATTTAGTAAAGATGGTTTCTTATGGATTGCAACTCAAAAAGGATTAAATAAGTTAAATGTTGAAAAAGAAGTTTTTTCAATTTATTATCAAAGCGCAAACAATACATATTCAATTTGTTCTGATGTTATTAATTGTGTTTATTTAGATAAACATAATAATTTATGGATTGGTACTGATAAGGGATTAAATCTTTATAACCAATCTAAAAATAATTTTTTTCAGTTTAAAAATCAACCTAAAAATCCATTGTCATTGAGTTTTAATGATATTAAAACCATTATGATGGATAGTAAAGGATTTTTGTTTTTGGGCACCAATGGAGGAGGATTAAATATTATGAATCCATCAAACTATCATTTTTATTCTTTCAAAAACTCTTCTCTCGACAACACAAGTTTAAGCAATGACTATATAAACAGTATATTAGAAGATAAATCGGGGAATATTTGGTTGGGAACTTCTTGGGAAGGTATAAATAAGATAAATAAGCAATCTAAAAAATTCCGCCATTATCAGAACATTTCAGATGATAATAAAAGTATCAATAATAACTTAATCTGGTCAATTGTTAGTGATAAAAAAGGAAATATTTGGTTTGCAACTAATGAAGGAGTAAATATCTTTAACAAAAAAACACAATTATTTTCAGTAATCAAAAATAAGCAAGGTGATGTTAATAGTCTGGTTAGCAACAAAGTAAGAATGATCGTAATTGATCACAAAAGAGAAGATATTGTTTGGTTTGCAACTTTAGACGGAGGTGTTGACAAATACAATATTAAAACTAAAATGTTTACACATTATAGATATAATCCACTTGTAGTAAACAGTTTAAGTTCAGATAGGATTGTTTCAATGTATGAAGATAAATTAGGAGAGATATGGATTGGAACTGAATTTGGGGGGCTAAATATTTTAAATCCTGAAAGTGGGAAAGTACAAATTTATAAAAATGACAACCAAAACCCATATTCAATAAGTAGTGATATTATATATCCTATCTATGAAGATAAAAATGGAATTGTATGGGTTGGTACTTATAATGGCTTAAACAGATTTGACAGAGAAACAAAGCGGTTTTATAAATATTATCATAATCCTGCCGATAAAAACAGTATGAGCAGTGATATGATTTTCTCCATTTATCAGGATAAAAGTGGATTCTTTTGGCTAGGCACCATGGGAGGAGGATTAAATAAATTTAATCCAATTACCGGAAAAGCAAAATATTATACTGAAGTTAATGGTTTGCCCAATGATGTGGTTTATTCCTCTATTGAAGATAAATACGGAAATTTCTGGTTAAGCACTAATTTTGGAATTTCTCAATTTAATCCAAAAACAGAAACGTTTATAAATTTTGATGTTAAGGATGGTATTCAGAGTCATGAATTTAATTATGGAGCTGCTTTAATTGATGAGGATGGAGAATTGTTTTTTGGAGGGATGAATGGTTTTAATGCATTTTATCCCAATGATATTCAAATGAATAAATATATTCCTCCCATTGTAATTTCTTCGTTTAAGTTATTCAATATTGATATTCCAATTACGATAAATGATGGTGATAATATAAAATTAGATTATAACGAAAATTTTTTTTCGTTTGAATTTTCGTCGCTTGATTATACAAATCCATACAAAAATAAATATGCTTTTATTCTCGAAAATTTTGATAAAACATGGAATTATACTAATGCTTCGAAGAGATATGCTGATTATACATCTGTAAATCCAGGGAAATATTCATTAAAAGTAAAAGGTACAAACAACGATGGTGTTTGGAACGAAAAAGGAATAACAATTTATATTGAAATAAAATCTCCATGGTATGAAACATCGGTATTTAGAATTATTTTGATATTATTTATTATATTATGTATATGGGGATTAATTTATTGGAGAATCAGACGAATAAGAAAGAAGCACGAAGTTGAGAAAAAGGTTCTTGAAATACAAAAGCAACTTTTCGAACTCGAACAAAAATCATTGCGATTACAAATGAACCCCCATTTCTTATTTAATTCTTTAAATTCTATTCAAAGTTTTGTAATTGAAAAGAATACAGATAAAGCGATTTATTATTTATCAAGATTTTCGCAGCTTATGCGAATGGTATTATACAATTCTCAAAAAACATTCGTTGTATTAACAGATGAGTTAAAAGTAATAAAGAGTTATATGGATCTTGAAAAATTAAGATATAACGATGCTTTTGACTATAAAATAGATATAGATCAGGAAATTGAAGATGAGTTTATTGCAATTCCTCCAATGATTATTCAACCTTATATCGAAAATGCTATCATTCACGGTTTACTTCATAAAAATAGTAAAGGAAAAATAAAAATTGAATTTAAATTAATTGGGAATTATATATATTGTGTAATTCAGGATAATGGTATTGGAAGAGAAGCTTCTGCAAAAATAAAAGCAAAATCAGGAATTGAACATAAATCAAGCGGCATGTTGATTACCCAGGAAAGATTAAACATCTTAAACAGCAAAAATAAAGAAAACATTTCAGTAAAAGTAATTGATTTGTATGATGATATGGGTGCAGCAGTTGGAACAAGAATAGAATTGATGATTATTTACAAAGAGTTTTAAATTAAATAGATATGATTAAAGCAATTATAGTTGACGATGAACAGAGATCCAGAGATGCACTTAATGGATTAATAGAAAGGTATTGTCCTGAAGTATTTATTATTGCACAGGCAAATGGTTGCCAGGATGGAATAGAAAAGGCTCAAAAGTTTAATCCTGACCTTGTTTTTTTAGATATTCAAATGCCTGACGGAAGTGGATTTAATTTTTTAGAAGCCTTTGAAAAATTTAACTTTGAAGTAATCTTTACAACCGCGCATGATCAATACGCAATAAAAGCAATTAGATACAGTGCGTTGGATTATTTACTGAAACCTATTGATCCTGATGAACTTAAAGCTGCTGTTAGAAAATTTATGCAAAATCAAGACAAAGGTCAGATAAACAATAATATTAAAGTTTTGCTTGAAAATTTGAAAAATCCTTCTAATGAATCAAAAAAAATAATACTATCAACTTCTGAAGGAATGCATATAGTTAGTACTGACGATATAATAAGGTGTGAATCTGACGATTATTATACCAAGTTTTTCTTTTTAAATGCAACATCTATTCTGATTTCCAAAACATTAAAGCAAAATGAAGCAATATTAAGTGATTTTAATTTTATTAGACCTCATAAATCACACCTTATTAATATTAAATACATTAAAAGTTATTTAAAAGTTGATGGTGGCTATATTTTAATGACAGATGGAAGTAAAATTCCTGTTTCAAGAAGAAAGCGGGAAAGTATTGTTGAAATTTTAAATCATCTATAAAAGATAAAAATTTTCTATATTAGTTTTTTTTATTAAATTTGCCACCTGAAAAATTTTTCTACGCAAAAAAGTAATTATTTTTAAAGTAATTGCTAATGAATTAACCGAAAACTTTTTTGGAAGTACCGTAAACTGATTTTTTTTATAAATTATAAAAAGAGTTGGTACTTTTACACAAGTTTAATTTTTATATCTTATGGATGATTTAATTTATATATTAATAGGTATAGGATGGGTTGTTTTTGGATTATACAAAAATTATCAAAAGCAGGTTAAAAAACAGCAAACCAGTGTAAAAAGCATAACAGAAGAAGATCAACCGTCAAGAGTTAAAGATATTTTTGAACAGTTATTTCCTGTTGAAGAATATAATAATACAAAAGTTGAAAACCAGAGTCAGGAAGTTATTAGTACTGAAATTGAAAGTTTGGAGAATGAAGTTGTTTATGAAAAATATAATATAGAAGTAAAAACCAATATTATAAAAGAACATAAAAAAACAGAAAGAATATTTGAAGAAGAAGTTAATGAGGAAAATACTATACTAACAGATTTCGACATAAGGAAAGCTATTATTTATAGTATGATACTTGAGCGACGATATAGTTAAAGAAATTCATATTTAATAAAAATAATTGTTAAACGAATATTTTAAACAAACGGGTATTAATATATTTAATAATTTTACCCACTTAAAAAAAGCACATTAATTCTAACATAAAATTACAGGAGTATGTTGAGAAAATTATTCTTTTCATTAGGAATCTTACTATCAGTCAATCTGATGGTTTTTTCGCAGTCAGGTGAACTTAAAGGGAAATTAACCGATAAGGATACCAAAGAGCCCATTCCGTTTGCCAATATTATTGTTGAGCAAACAGGCAAACAATTTGGTGGGGGTACTACAGATTTTGATGGTAATTATACTATCAAGCCTTTACCTCCAGGTCGTTATGATGTAAAAGCGACCTATGTTGGTTATAAACCTTTAATGATAAAAGGTGTAGTTATCAACTCAAATACCATTTCATTCAATAATATAATGATGGAATCTACAGCAATTACAATTGCTGAGTTTGAGGTGAAGGATTATAAAATTCCTTTAATCAATAAAGATCAAACCTCATCAGGGGAAACTGTTACATCTGAAGAAATATCAAAAATGCCGGGGCGATCAGCACAGGCAATTGCCGCTACAGTGGGTGGTGTGCAATCTACAGATGGAAATATGGGAAGTGTTCGTGGTCAAAGAACGGACGGTACAGTAACTTATATTGATGGAGTAAGGGTAAGGGGTTCTTCCGGACTTCCAAAATCCGCTATTGAAGAAGTTGCTGTTATTTTAGGTGGAACACCCGCTAAATATGGCGAAGCTACTGGTGGTATCTTAAATATTACCACAAAAGGACCATCTCGTGAATTTGGTGGTAGTTTTGAGTTAGTTACATCATCCTTATTTGATGATTATGGTTATAATATTGGTTCTTTCAGTTTGAATGGACCCTTATTGAAAAGTAAAGATCCAAAACTAAGATCTTCATTATTAGGATTCTTCATTTCTGGAGAAATTAATTATGAAAAAGATTCAAGACCTTTTGCAAACGGAGACTATAAAGTAAACGATGCAAAAAGAGCTGAACTCGAAAAAAATCCATTACGCTTTTCAAATCAAGGAATAACATATAATTCTGAATATTTGAGAAAATCTGATTTGGAAAAGATTGATTCAAAAGAAGATGGTGATAATTATGGGATTAGCTTATCTGGAAAGATAGATGTTAGAACAACTAATACAACTAATCTTACCTTTGGAGGTTCTCTTGATTATGGAAAAGGGAGATTATGGGAAAGATCAAACTCATTATTGAATTCCATTAATAACGGAGAATATGAAACTTCTACCTGGAGAGTCTATGGTAAATTTACACAACGTTTTCAAGCTGAAAAAGACAGCAAATCTTTAATAAAAAATGTTTTCTATCAGATTCAGGCTGACTATACAAAATTTGATCAAACCATTCAAGACAGAAATCATCAGAGTAATCTATTTGATTATGGTTACGTTGGTAAATTTAAAACCTATAAAGACAAAC
Organism: uncultured Bacteroidales bacterium; assembly: GCA_903936865.1. GTDB lineage: Bacteria > Bacteroidota > Bacteroidia > Bacteroidales > JACABE01 > JACABE01. The sequence goes on from CAIZXK010000070.1 coordinate 27,427, forward strand.
AGTTTGAGATAGGTTCAGATACTATTAACGGAAATATTTATAATGATGTTTGGGTTTTATCAAATATTTATGATACTTTAGTAACATTTGAACGTTCTGAATTAAATCCAACTTTAGCAAACTATACTTCTCAATACTATAGTTTGTTTGACTTGAATTCTGGATATTATACAAACTATAACATTATAAGAAATCTAAAAGGCCTGATAAATGGCGATACACCTCCAAGTGTGTATGGTATTTATAGCAATACAGGTGGAGTTTATAATGGATATGGAAAATCTCAGACCACTCAAATCGGATTAAGTGCAAATGGTTCTGCTGATATCGGAAATCATGCATTTGAATTTGGAATTCAATATGAACAAATTGCACAACGCGATTATAATTACAGTCCTGTAGGATTATGGGAATTAGCAAGAAATCTTACCAATAAACATATTCGTCAGTTAGATACAGATCATCCAACTTTACATGCAGGTGGTATTTTAGATACCATTTATTACGATTATAAATATTCTCAACAAGAACAAGCCTTCTTCGATGTAAATCTACGTAAAAAACTAGGTATGCCTGTTGATGGACACAGTTTAAATGATTGGATTGATATTGACAATTATGATCCTTCCACATATTCAATCGATATGTTTAGTGCGGATGAATTATTGAACAATGGATCATCATACGTAAGTTATAGTGGTTATGATTATAAAGGTAAAAAACTTTCCAACAGACCAACTTTAAATGATTTCTTAACCGCCAAGGATGAATATGGAAATTACAAACGTGAAATTCCTGCTTTTGAACCTATATACATGGCTGGTTATTTACAGGATAAATTTGCTTTTAATGACCTGATTTTTAACATAGGTGTTCGTATTGACCGTTTTGATGCCAATCAGATGGTATTGAAAGATCCATATTTATTCTTTGATTCAAAAAAGGTTAGCGATGTGGATGGTGCATTTAATACAAACAATAAAGGTTTTCATCCTGCCTCAGTTGGACAGAATGCAATTGTTTATGTAGATGATTACAAAGCTAATACGCCTAAAATATTAGGTTATAGAAATGGTGACATTTGGTATAATTCAACAGGAACAGTTATTGAAGATCCTCTATTGATAAGTGGAAACTCCGGCAAACCAACTCCATACAGAGTAAATACAACTCAAAAAGATGTCAGTATTGATGCATTTGAAGATTATACTCCTCAAACTACTTTTATGCCACGTATCTCTTTCTCTTTCCCAATTTCAGATGAAGCTTTATTTTTTGCCCATTATGATGTTATTACAAAAAGACCAACTTCTGGTTTGGAAATTAGTCCTATATCATACCTCTTCATCGAAAGTATTGGAAGTTCAGTTATTAGTAACCCTAATCTAAAACCAGAAAGAACTACTGATTATGAATTAGGATTCCAACAAAAAATAAGTAATTCTTCATCTTTAAAATTTTCTGCTTATTATCGTGAAATCAGAAATTTAGTTCAGGTAAAACGTTTTACTGGTGCAGATCCTAATCCAAATTATATTTCATATACCAATATAGATTTTGGTACTGTTAAAGGTTTAACTGTTACTTATGACTTAAGAAGAACTGGAAATGTTAGAATAAGAACAAGTTATACATTGCAGTTTGCTGATGGAACCGGTTCTTCTGCAACATCTCAGGCAACTTTGGTTAGTTCGGGTCAACCAAATTTAAGAACTACTACTCCTTTGGCTTACGATCAACGTCATGCTATTAAAGCCAATATTGATTATCGATTTGATGAAGGTAAAAAATATAGTGGTCCTAAAATTACGAGAAAAATTAAAGGAACAGATAAAGTTAAAACATTTTTGTTACTTGAAAATACAGGTATAAATCTTACTTTTAATGGTAGCTCGGGTACTCCTTACACAAAACGTTCTATCCTGGATAACGTTATAACTGGTCAGCAAAATGGTTCAAGATTACCTTGGCAATTCTGGATGGATGCACAAATTGACAAAGACATCATGTTGAAATTCAACAAAAGTGATACCAAAAAGAAAAAATATGCATATTTAAATATTTATCTACAGGTACTAAATGTATTGAATACCCAGAATACAGTTGGTGTATATTCTACAACCGGTAATCCTGATGATGATGGTTATCTTGCAAATCCAAAAAATCAGGCATTAATAAATGCTTATGCAGATTCTCAATCATTCAGAGATTTATATTCTACATCTATAAACAATCCTTATAACTATTCATTACCTAGAAGAATACGTTTAGGAATATCACTTAATTTTTAATTTTATTAATATAGATAGCTTAAAAAAAATAAAAAAATAGAAGTTATGAAAAATATCTTTAAAATAATATTTTTAGCTTTTGTTAGTTTCTTAATTGTAAATGTTTCTTATGCAGAGAAATATAAAGGAGAAGTAAACAAACCAAAGACAATAAAACAAACCAAAGCAGAACCATGTAAACCAGCCACAGGATCTACAGATTTGGATGTAAATAATGTAAGAACACGTATAAATACCGGTGGTGATATGTGGTGGGATTTTACCCAGGCAAAATATGAAATTCCAAAAGGAAGTAGAAAGACATCTATGTTTGCTGCTGCTCTTTGGATTGGAGGTTTAGATATAAATAAACAGCTAAAATTAGCTGCTCAACGTTTCCGTTCAGGTGGAGTTGATTTCTGGACTGGCCCATTAACAGTTAATGGTACAGCTGCTGTTGATGCTGAAACATGTAACGAATGGGATAGACATTTTAAGATTACCAGACGTGAAGTTGAAGAATTTATTGCAGATCCAACCAAAAAAACCAAAGTTATTGAAGAATGGCCTTGGCAGGGTAGAGCTGATAAAGGACAAACAAATTATCTGGCTCCATTTTTCGACAAAGATGGTGATTATGTTTACAATTATGATAATGGTGATTATCCATATTATGATTTTAATAATTCATTATGCCCAACTAATCCTGATAAAAAGAATCCTGACGGTACATGGAAACCCTTGGAAAAAACTTTTGAAACTGAAAGAGGTAATGGTAATCCAAGAGTTAAAGGTGGAATTTTAGTTGATCAGGTTCTAAAAGGAGATTTAACTTTATGGTGGGTTTTTAATGATAAGGGAAATATTCACTCTGAATCAAATGGCGATCCAATTGGATTGGAAATAAGAGCTCAGGCATTTGGTTTCTCTACTAATGATGAAATCAATAATATGACATTCTATACTTATGAAATCATAAACCGTTCTACATATACACTAACTGAAACTTATTTCAGCCAATGGGTTGATACTGACCTTGGTTATGCTTTTGACGATTATGTTGGTTGTGATGTAAAAAGAGGGTTAGGATATAGTTACAATGGAAGAGCATCGGATGGTGCAGGTCAGTATTATGCTTATGAAGGAAATCCTCCTGCAATAGGTGTTGACTTTTTCCAGGGTCCTTATATGGATCCTGATCAGATTGATAATCCAAAATACAATGCTGCCGGCAATCAAATTTGTGATGTTAGTATTAATGGTGTTAACTTTGGAAACGGAATTATTGATGATGAACGTTTTGGTATGAGAAGATTTTTATATTATAATAATTCTTCTGGTCCAACAGGTGAACCTGATGCAGCTATGGATTATTATAATTTACTTAAAGGTATATGGAAAGATAATAGAAAAATGACTTACGGTGGTGATGGTCATGGTTCTGGTAACTTAACAACCAGTGTTACTGCTGACTTTATGTTTCCAGGAGATTCAGATCCCTGGCAATGGGGAACTGGATGTGGAGCTGATCCTGTTCCAGGAAAATTATGGACAGAAGAAACAGCTAACAATGCTCCTGCAGATAGACGTTTTATGCAATCAGCCGGTCCTTTTACTTTGAAACCTGGTGCTGTTAATTATATTACAGTCGGTATTCCATGGGCAAAGGCAACTTATGGCGGTCCTATGGCATCTGTTGAATTATTAAGAGTTGTGGATGATAAGTGTCAGGCTTTATTCGACAATTGCTTTAAAGTACTTGATGGTCCTGATGCACCAGATTTGTTTGTAAAAGAGTTAGATAAAGAACTTATTCTTTATATTACAAATGTTAAAGGTTCAAATAATTTCAATGAAGCATATAAGGAATTGGATGTTAGAATTCCTGAAACTGAAATTAAAAAGACAATTAAAACCGATACTATAATTTCACAGAGTGGGGATACTACCTATAACATGATAATTACAAAAACTGATACTATTGAGTTTGATAGATTTTATAAATTTGAAGGTTATCAGATTTATCAATTGAGGGATGCAACTGTATCTATAGCTGATATAGAAAATCTTGATAAAGCAAGAATAGTTCAACAATGTGATTTGAAAAATGTTGATAAACAAGGAAATGGAATAGGTCAATTAATTAACTACAAAAAAAGTGATGCATTGGCTGGAAGTTTAGTTCCTATTGAAAAGGTAAATGGAGCAAACGTAGGTATTTCTCATTCATTTAAAGTTCTGGAAGATCAATTTGCTACTGGAGATAAACGATTAGTAAATCATAAGAAATACTATTTCATTGCGATTGCTTATGCTTATAATAATTATAAAACATATGACCAATCATCTGCAGAATCTCTTGATGGTCAGAAAGAACCTTACTTAGCTGGTAGGAAAAGCAGAATTGGTGAAATCAGATCTATTACTGCAATTCCTCATCAACCAGTACCAGAGGCAAGTGGAACTAAAATAAATGCAGTTTATGGCTCTACTCCTAAAATTAAAAGAATAGAAGGTCAGGGTAATGGTGGCTTAACTTTAGATTTAACACAAGCTTCCATTGATGAATTAATGTCAAAAACCAGTCCTCCTTATATCGTTGAAAATCCTGTTTATGAAAATAATAAAGGACCTATTAATGTTAAAGTAATTGATCCTTTGAATGTAAAACCAGGAAATTTTACTATTAAATTTAAACCTACAGTTTTAACTGATGATATTAAGGATGCAATGTGGGAATTGTATAAAGAAGAAAATGGAGCATTGGTATTGCAGGATACTTCTCATGTTGGCATTAAAATTGCAAATGAACAAATTATAACTAATCTGGGTCTTTCTATTACTATTGGTCAGGTTGAAGATATCGCATCACCTCTAAGTTCTTCAAATACTAAAGGGAATCTGATTAGAGATGAAAGTTTTATTGAAGCATCACTCACATTTGCTGATAGCAATAAAGTTTGGTTATTTGGAGTTCCTGATAATGATGGAAGTGATCTAAAAGCGTTTAACTGGATAAGATCTGGACAGGTATCCGGAGGGGAAACTCCAACAGAGGCTGAAAAGGAAACGGAAGACTATTATTATAAAGCTCCTGATACCGTTCATGGTGGTGATAGAAAATTCTTTCTGGATACGAAAGAACAATTCGAGAAAATACTTGGTGGTACTTGGGCTCCTTATCGTCTTTCTTCTGTATGGAACAATGGACCTGCATATCCAAGGTTAAGTCCAACAGGAACTTCATTGGTTAAAAACCACTTAAATAACCTGGCAAGTGTAAATATTGTATTTACTTCAGATAAATCAAAATGGACCAGATGCCCTGTTATTGAGATGAGTGACGATCCTGTTTTGGTAAATCAAGTTGCCAAGTTTAGTTTGAGAGCAGATGCTTCGAGAAATAAAAATGGTGAGGTTGATGCAACTGAAGATTATCCTACAGGAATGAGTTGGTTTCCAGGTTATGCAATTAATGTAGAAACAGGTGAAAGACTTAATATCATGTTTGGTGAAGATTCATGGCAAAGTGGAAATAATGGTAAGGATATGAAATGGAATCCAACATCTACATTCTTTGATCCAAATAGTTACAAGATTATATTTGGTGGAAAGCATTATGTTTACATCATGGGTCACAATAGTAACATTACTGGTGGTAACAATTATAATTCACCGGCTTATGATAAGGGAAAATGGGCTTATGAAATGTTAAAATTAGGAAGTAATAATTTAGGTGCTGTTTATTCTAATGTTATGTGGGTCGGTATGCCAATGGTTTATGGAAGTTACAAATTTGATAATCCTTCAAATATACCTACAGATGCTAAAATCAGATTAAGGGTTCAAAAACCATATAAACGTTTTTATGCTACAAAAACAGATACTGCAACAATTAGACAAAATAATAATTATCCTATGTATCAGTTTAATACTGATGATTTAGCTACAGAAAAAGGTGTACTTAGTTTGGCTCAATCTGCACTTGATTTAATTGGTGTTGTTCCAAATCCATATTATGCATTCTCAAATTACGAAGCAAATCAGCTGGATAATAGGGTAAGAATAATTAATTTACCACAAAAATGTACCGTTACAATTTATACTTTAAACGGAACTTTAATCAGACAGTTTAAGGTTGACAAAGAAGGTGTTGTAGCTGGTGGAGGTGAAGCTTTAACAAGTATTGACTGGGATTTAAAGAATTATGCAAATATTCCAATTTCTGGTGGTATTTACTTAATCCATGTTCAGGCTGATGGAGTTGGTGAAAAAATAGTAAAATGGTTTGGTGCATTACGTCCTACTGACTTAAATTCATTCTAATCAAACACATAA